>NZ_JAALGV010000058.1:0-1509 GCF_011174875.1 Acinetobacter sp. GFQ9D191M | reverse complement strand
GGTCTGGAAGGTTCACGTTTTGTGGTACAAAACCCGAATGCGACCACGACCTGTGGTTGTGGATCTTCATTCTCGATCTAATACCTATCAAGTTGAATAAAAAAGCCCGCATCTGAGGTAATGCCAGTCAGTTAAGAGATTGACTGGCTTTTTCTTGGGTATTTTTGAGGTTTTCCTTTTACAACCCTTGGATAACTCCTCACTCTTCTCTCAGGTATAACATACCGATTAGATTTCTCCATTAAACTTTCCAGATGTTTGGGGAGATTACCTGCAGAAGCCAAAGAGTCGAATCTGAGTAAATTAAGAAGGGCAATAGATGCAATATGAAAACTGATTCTCAAAGGACTTACTTTAGCTCGTTGAGCCATATGTTTCATTTGTCGTCTCAGAACATTATAGGCAATCAAGACACCCCATAATTCTTGATAAATTAAGTCTGGTTGCTTGCTTCTTAAGAGCTTACCTTTCTGCAAATTGCTTTTAATTTCTCGGTAACACATTTCAATTTCCCAACGCTGAGCATATAACTTTGCCAAGGCTATAAGTGGGTATGTCTTTGAATCTAATAATGAAGTAATGTAACGTCTGATTTTTCCTGCCTGCTCAACTTCAATCAAACGTGCCTCCCAATAATCCCCTAACGTTGGGTTAAGCTTCTTGGCTCTAGGTGATATTGGCATCCTGATATGAAAATCATGTGGGGAATTCCGTTTAATAATTTCATAACGTAAATTATCTTTTGCTCGCATCAGCCAATGACTTGATTCTGCACGTGTTTGCCACCCTATTAGAAAATCAGCAGAGAAATAAGCTCGATCAAATAATGTAATACTTTGTGCTGGAGGAGATAATTGATTTGCTAATGTGAGTTCACCCTGATCCATACTGCCTATTTGGGCATCTATGATTTCATGGGTATTGGTATTGACTAGGCACGTGGCTCTCACTTGTGGGTAAGGTGCTACAGCAGTTTTACCTTTAGATGAGCCAAAATGATTAAAGTTCTCTTCGGTCAGCGGCATAGACCAAACCACCCCATCAACAGCACATATGCTAAGTCCTTGAAAGTTTGAATATTGTTGCTGTGTTTCATCAAACCATGCTTGGCTGAGCAGAGAGAATAAGGTACTTAAAGGCTCTTGTCCTAAACGTTGTCGTGCTTGGACTGCTGCACTAGGAACACAATATTCTGTTGTACCAAACACGAGGTTTAATTGCTCTACAACATAGCTGATGGGTTGATTTCGAAACAAGGCAAGCCCAATAACAAGCCAAACCACATGCTCAGCAGGTAATTTTCTCCTTCTGATTGATGCCTTACCTGTTTGATGCAGGCTTGTTTCAATCCAATTTAAATCAATAAGTTCACAAAAATGGTTGAGTGATGGGAGAGAATGTTCAAGAGTGGATTCTAAATGTTCAGATAAAGACATAAAAAAATGAGCGTATTTACATACACTCATTTTTACTACATTTTACTAAAATTTGCTTAACTGACTGGCATTA
>NZ_JAALGV010000057.1:0-1509 GCF_011174875.1 Acinetobacter sp. GFQ9D191M | reverse complement strand
TAATGCCAGTCAGTTAAGCAAATATTAGTAAAATGTAGTAAAAATGAGTGTATGTAAATACGCTCATTTTTTTATGACTTTATCTGAAAATTTAGATTGCACCCTTCAACATTCTTTACCTTCACTTAGCCATTTTAGTGAATTTATTGATTTCAACTGGATTGAGGAAAGTCTGCATCAAACAGGTAAGGCATCAATTAGAAGAAGGAAGTTACCTGCTGAACATGTGGTGTGGCTTGTCATTGGACTCGCTTTATTTCGAAATCAACCTATCGGATATGTCGTAGAACAGCTAAAACTTGTATTTGGTACAACAGAATATTGTGTTCCTAGCGCAGTAGTACAAGCACGACAACGTTTAGGATCAGAACCTTTAAATGCGCTATTTTCTTTACTTAGCCAAGCCTGGTTTGAAGAATCTCAGCAGCAATACTCAAACTTTCACGGTCTGAGTGTGTGCGCTGTTGATGGTGTTGTTTGGTCTATGCCTTATACAGATGAGAATTTTGCACACTTTGGTTCATCTAAAGGAAAAACTGCTGATGCTCCTTATCCACAAGTGAGAGCAACCTGCTTAGTAAATACCGCGACCCATGAAATTATAGATGCTCAAATAGGTAGTATGGATCAAGGTGAACTCACACTGGCAAGCCAATTATCTCCTTGTTCACACAGTATTACCCTATTTGATCGAGCCTATTTCTCTGCAGATTTTCTCATCGGGTGGCAAAAACGTGCAGAAGAAAGTCATTGGCTTATGCGTGCAAAAGATAATTTACGGTATGAGATTGTGGAGCGTAATTCGCAACATGACTTTCATATTAGAATGCCGATATCAACAAGAGCTAAAAAACTTAATCCAGCCTTAGGAGACTATTGGGAGGCACGTCTCATTGAGGTTGAGCAGGCAGGTAAGATTAGACGTTATATCACTTCACTAATAGATTCAAAGAGATATCCATTATTAGCTTTAGCAAAACTCTATGCCCAGCGTTGGGAAATAGAAATGTGTTACCGAGAAATCAAGAGTAACTTACAGGAAGGGAAGCATTTAAGGAGTAAACAACCTGCCTTGATTTATCAAGAATTATGGGGAGTCTTTATTGCCTATAATATTCTAAGAAGACAAATGAAATATATGGCGCAACGTGCAAAAGTCAGTCCTTTGAGAATGAGCTTTCATATTACCTCTATTGCTATCCTTAACCTATTGAAGTTTGATTCTTTGGCTTCCGCAGGTAATTTGCCTAAACATCTAGAAAGTTTAATGGAAAAATCTAAAAGGTATGTTTTACCGAAAAAAAGAAGTAGAAACTACCCACGAGTTGTGAAAGGGAAACCACAGAAATACCCAAAAAAATGCCAGTCAATCTCTTAACTGACTGGCATTACCTCATATGAGGACTTTTTTATTCAACTTGATAGGTATTAGATCGAGAATGAAGATCCACAACCACAGGTCGTGGTCGCATTCGGGTTTTGTACCACAAAACGTGAACCTTCCAGACC
>NZ_JAALGV010000056.1:0-1391 GCF_011174875.1 Acinetobacter sp. GFQ9D191M | reverse complement strand
TAATGCCAGTCAGTTAAGCAGACATTAGAAAAATGTAGTAAAAATGAGTGTATGCCAATACGCTCATTTTTTTATGACTTTATCTGAAAATTTAGATTGTACTCTTCAACATTCTCTACCTTCACTTAGCCATTTCAGTGAATTCATTGATTTAAATTGGATTGAAGAGAGCCTGCGTCAAACAGGTAAGGCTTCTATCAGGAGAAGAAAATTACCTGCCGAACATGTGGTATGGCTGGTGATTGGGCTTGCCCTGTTTCGAGATCAACCGATCGGGTATGTGGTAGAGCAACTAAAACTTGTGTTTGGTACCACAGAATATTGCGTTCCCAGTGCAGCAGTACAAGCACGACAACGCTTAGGGCGAGAGCCCTTGAATGCCTTGTTTTCTCTACTCAGCCAAGCCTGGTTTGAAGAATCCCAACAGCAATACTCAAACTTTCATGGCCTTAGTGTATGTGCTGTTGACGGGGTGGTTTGGTCTATGCCTTATACAGATGAGAATTTTGCACACTTTGGCTCATCTAAGGGTAAAACTGCGGTAGCACCTTATCCGCAAGTGAGAGCAACCTGTCTGGTGAATACCAACACCCATGAAATCATTGATGCCCAAATAGGTAGCATGGATCAAGGTGAACTTACACTGGCAAATCGATTATGTCCTCCATCGCATAGTATTACTCTGTTTGATCGAGCCTATTTTTCTGCTGATTTTCTAATAGGATGGCAAACACGTGCAGAGGCAAGCCATTGGCTTATGCGCGCAAAAGATAATTTACGCTATGAGATCATTAAGCGTAATTCCCAGCATGACTTTCATATCAGGATGCCAATATCAGCAAGAGCCAAGAAGCTGAATTCAACATTAGGGGATTATTGGGAAGCGCGTTTGATTGAAGTTGAGCAGGCAGGAAAAATTAGACGCTATATCACTTCATTAATAGATTCAAAGATATATCCACTGCTAGCCTTAGCAAAGCTTTATGCTCAGCGCTGGGAAATAGAAATGTGTTACCGAGAAATCAAAAGTGATTTACAGGAAAGTAAGCATTTGAGGAGCAAGCAACCTGATTTAATTTATCAAGAATTATGGGGTGTCTTCATTGCTTATAATATTCTAAGAAGACAAATGAAATATATGGCTCAACGTGCAAAAGTCAGTCCTTTGAGAATCAGCTTTCATATTGCATCTATCGGCATCCTTAATATATTAAGATTCGACTCTTTAGACTCCGCAGGGAATTTACCCAAACATCTAGAAAGTTTACTGGAGAAATCTAGGAGGTATGTTTTGCCTGAGAGGAGGGTTAGAAGTTGCCCAAGAGTTGTGAAAGGTAAACCACTGAAATACCCAAGAAAATGCCAGTCAATTTCTTAACTGACTGGCATTA
>NZ_JAALGV010000055.1:0-10222 GCF_011174875.1 Acinetobacter sp. GFQ9D191M | reverse complement strand
ACAGTTTCATCACTGCTTTTAAAAACTGCAAGCAAAGTATTGGTAAGTTATTTACTGTAGGAATTGAAGGTAATAATTGCAAAATAAGGCATCGAATAAGGCGTGGTTTTAGAAGAAGTTGTAATTTCTCCAAAAAGCTTGAAAACCATTTTAAAGCCTTCGACTTAACTTTCTTTTACATCAATAATGGCTTCATTTAATGTCAGCATACTTTTTAAAACACCACCTCCATTTTTAATGGTAATTAAAGCCAAACAATAATTTTTTAGTAAAGATGGGCTTTGTTGCACAAAGCTATTCTTGAAGGCTTCTTCGGCAATATAATTTCCAGATGAAGAAGCCTGCACCTAAAATTTACCGTACAACCAATTGGTCCTCGTATAACCGAACCTTAATTAACCGAGGAAATATTTCAATCTGGTTTGATCCTAAGGCCCAATGGTATGCACAACCTCAAGGCAAGCACGGACGAAATCAAACTTATTCCGATACAGCGATTCAATGCTGTTTAATGATCAAATCTCTATTCCGTCTTTCTTTGTATGGTCACAGGCTTTACTCAAAGTTTGATTAAGCTGTGTGGCCTGGATTGGACCGCACCAGATTACACGACCCTCTGTCGCAGACAAAAGACGATTGATATTGCGATTAGCTATCAGAAAAGTCGTGATGGACTTCACCTACTCATCGACTCCACTGGCTTGAAGTTTTTAGGTGAGGGCGAATGGAAACGTAAGAAACATCAGTCTGAATATCGTTGGCAATGGCGTAAGCTCCATATTGGTATAGATGCTAAAACACTGCAAATACGTGCTGTACAGCTGACTACGAACAATGTCAGTGATTCGCAGGTACTTGGAGATTTACTCGCTCAAATTCCACTGGATGAGCAGATCGACTCTGTCTATACAGATGGGGCTTATGACACGAAATACTGCCGACAAGTGATTTCCGATCGACAAGCACATGCAGTGATTCCGCCAAGAAAAAATGCAAAGCCTTGGAAAGACAAGCAAGCGAGATCTATAGAGAGGAATGAATTATTGAAAACGGTCAAACGCCTAGGAAGAGTCATTTGGAAAAAGTGGTCTGGGTATCATCGTCGAAGCTTGGTAGAAACCAAGATACATTGCATTAAATTATTGGGCGATAAACTGAGTGCAAGGAGCTTTCAAAGCCAAGTCAATGAGATTCATGCACGTGTGGCAGTCCTCAATAAATTCACTGAATTAGGCCGACCTCATACCCAAGCGGTCTCTTAAATTTGAGTCACTTAGACAAGTACGATGTTTTACATCTTTGTACAACAAAACCAAATTCCCCCAAAAAAATTGTCACTTCAATTTGAAGGATCGGGGAGAGCATTGAGTATTTGTGCAGCAAAGGTGTCTTGAAGTCTGCATTAGACTAAAGTCGTGTAAATCTATACTGGAAAAATTTAGGGTGTCTTACTTTTAAAAAAATTAAAGAGAAAACAAAGTGTAAATTTTTCTGCATCCTGTTTTTTTGCGGCGCAAGTAAATATTCTTTTGATTTAAATTGGTATGACCATTGGTTAAAGCCATCAGACCAATATTGACATTTAATGCAATAAAATTATTATTTGTGGGCAATATTGAGTCGTATTGTGTTTTTATCTCAATATTGGTCAGACCAAAATTAGAATTTTATCTATATGCTTAGACCTATGTTTACGTTTGAGTGAGCATTTCAAGGAGATGACAATGCTTCAACATTGGCAACAGATCTACGATCCAATGGCAAATATTTGGATTTCGAGTCTTATTGCATTAATCCCGATTATCTTTTTCTTTCTGGCATTGGCTGTATTTCGCCTAAAGGGGAGTGTTGCGGGAACCATTACGGTTATTTTGGCGTTATTGGTGTCGTTATTTGCCTATGGCATGCCTGCATCAATGGCTTTTGCTTCATTGATCTATGGCTTTTTCTACGGTTTATGGCCAATCGCATGGATTATTATAGGCGCATTATTTTTATATAAAATCTCTGTAAAAACAGGGCAATTTAACATTATTCGCTCATCTATTCTGTCGATTACAGAAGATCAGCGTCTCCAGATGCTACTGGTGGGCTTCGCATTTGGCACATTTTTAGAAGGTGCAGCGGGCTTTGGGGCGCCAGTGGCAATTACTGCAGCTTTGTTGGTAGGTTTAGGCTTTAAACCTTTATATGCTGCGGGTTTATGTTTGATTGTGAACACCGCACCTGTTGCGTTTGGCGCAATGGGGATTCCAATTATTGTGGCGGGTCAGGTTTCGGGTGTAGAAACTATGGAAATTAGCCAGATGGTTGGACGTCAGTTGCCATTCATGGTGCCGATTGTGCTGTTTTGGATTATGGCCATTATGGATGGCTGGCGTGGTGTGAAGGAAACCTGGCCTGCAGTGTTGGTGGGTGGTGGTGCTTTTGCGATTGCTCAATACTTGACCTCCAACTTTGTGGGTCCGGAATTGCCCGACATTACCGCAGCAATTGCATCTTTGGTCAGTTTAACGGTGCTGTTCAAATTCTGGCAGCCTAAACACATTTTCCGTTTTAGCGATGTGGATACAAAAGTGGATGCCAATTTAGTTGCAGAACAGCAGCAAAAATACAGCATCGGTCAGATTATCAAAGCATGGTCGCCTTTTGCGGTTTTAACAGCGATGGTGACCATTTGGAGTATCAAACCGTTTAAAGATTTGTTTGCCAAAGACGGGACGATGCATGACTGGGTGATTTCCATCAAAGTGCCATTTTTACATCAACTGGTACAAAAAATGCCGCCTGTAGTGGCAGAAGTCAAAGACTACGATGCGATCTTTAAGTTTGACTGGTTCAGTGCGACAGGCACCGCGATTATGATTGCAGCCATCATCACCATCATTTATTTAAAAATGAAACCGCGTGAAGCTGTTAAAACTTTTGCAGAAACCATCAACGAGCTAAAAACACCAATTTATTCTATTGGGATGGTGTTGGCGTTTGCATTTATTGCCAATTATTCAGGTATGTCTGCGACTTTGGCACTGGCTTTGTCACACACAGGTAATGCTTTCACTTTCTTCTCGCCATTTTTAGGCTGGATTGGGGTGTTCTTGACAGGTTCAGATACATCAGCCAATGCCTTATTTGCCGCCTTGCAAGCCACAACCGCACAGCAAATTGGCGTGCCAGAAGTTCTGTTGGTTGCTGCCAATACCAGTGGCGGGGTAACAGGAAAAATGATTTCACCGCAATCGATTGCAATTGCCTGTGCGGCTGTTGGTTTAGTCGGTAAAGAATCGGATTTATTCCGCTTTACCGTGAAACACAGTATCACGTTCACCGTAATGATCGGTATTATTATCACTCTACAAGCTTATGTGTTCCCATGGATGATTCCATAACCATATGTACAAGAGGATAGCCGCATGAAAGTTTCCGACAAAGTTGTTCAAGACCTGCGCACACTGGTTGAAAAAAATCAGATGCAAGTCGGAGACCGATTGCCTGCCGAAAGAAAGTTATGTGAACAACTCAGGGTTTCCCGTTCCTCTTTGCGTGAAGCTATTCAGCAATTGACCAGTCAGGGCATGCTGGTCAGCAAAGTTGGAGCGGGTACTTTTTTGCAACAACTGCCTACCAATTGGTCGCAATATCAAATTGTGCAGCCTTTAAGTAACCTGATTGATGAAGACCCTGCCTATCGTTTTGATGTGCAGGAAGCGCGGATGGTACTTGAAGGTGGAACTGCATGGTATGCCGCACAGCGAGCAACTGCAGAAGATTTGCAAAACATCCGTGCCTGTTATGAGCAAATCGCTCATTTTCAGATTTTGGGTGATGACGATCAGGCGGCAATTGCCGATGCCAAGTTTCATTTGGCAATTGCCGAGGCATCGCACAATTTGGTGCTCATTCAAATGATGCGTGGCTTATTTGATTTGTTGCAATACAACGTAGTTTTGGGCAGACGTAAAGTTTATACCGAAGCCCACCGTTTCGATCAGTTGCATGATCAGCACTTTCAAGTGATGGATGCAATTGAACGTCAGGATCCAGAAGCTGCCCGTACGGCAGTGTGTGGACATATTGAATTTGTAGTTCAACAAGTACGCATGATAGACGAGGAAGATGCGCGTCGTCAGCGTGCGAGTCGATTAAACAGGATAGCGCCATGATTATTTCTTCTGCGAATGATTACCGCGAAGCAGCCAAACGCCGTTTACCGCCATTTTTATTTCACTATATTGATGGAGGTGCGTACGCGGAACAAACGTTGAAAAGAAATGTAGAAGACCTTTCACAAATTGCCTTGCGCCAACGTGTATTGAATGACATGTCGGCTTTAAGTTTAGAAACCACTTTATTTAATGAAACCCTGTCAATGCCTGTCGCGTTGGCACCTGTGGGTTTAACAGGCATGTATGCGCGCCGTGGTGAAGTACAAGCCGCAGTTGCAGCTGACAAAAAAGGTATTCCGTTTACTTTATCTACCGTGTCGGTGTGTCCAATTGAAGAAGTGGTGCCTGCCATTTCACGCCCAATGTGGTTTCAGTTATATGTATTACGTGACCGTGGTTTTATGCGCAATGCTTTGGAACGCGCCAAAGCAGCAGGTTGTTCAACCTTGGTCTTTACGGTAGATATGCCTGTGCCTGGTGCACGTTATCGTGATGCACATTCGGGCATGAGCGGGCCAAATGCTGCTATGCGTCGCTATATGCAAGCGGTGATGCATCCTAACTGGGCATGGGATGTCGGCTTACTAGGGCGTCCACATGACTTGGGCAATATCTCTAAATACTTAGGCAAGCCAACAGGACTTGAAGATTATATTGGCTGGTTAGGCAATAACTTTGATCCATCTATTTCATGGAAAGACTTGGAGTGGATTCGTGAATTCTGGGATGGCCCAATGGTCATTAAAGGCATTTTAGACCCAGAAGATGCTAAAGATGCTGTGCGTTTTGGCGCTGATGGAATTGTGGTGTCTAACCACGGTGGTCGTCAGTTAGATGGTGTACTTTCAACTGCACGTGCTTTACCGCCAATTGCCGATGCAGTGAAAGGGGATCTAAAAATTCTAGTAGATTCAGGTATTCGTAATGGCCTAGACGTTGTGCGCATGTTGGCGATGGGCGCGGATACTTGTATGCTCGGACGTGCCTTTATTTATGCACTAGGCGCTGCAGGTGGGGCGGGTGTGAGTAATTTACTCGAATTGATTGATAAAGAAATGCGAGTCGCAATGACCTTAACGGGTGCTAAAAACATTCAAGCGATTAACTCAGATTGTTTGGTACAACTTGAGCGTCAACTGAAAGGCTAAATTGCCAGCAAGAGCGATCAATCCATCAACCGATGTGTTTGGCTGAATCGCTCAATTGTATTTTTCACCTTGTTTCAGGACTTGCACACCATGCCACAGACAATTTCTTCTGCAACACCATTTGATGCTGCCGTAACCCTTAAAAACTTGGTCAATATCGTGGGAAAAGCGCATGTATTGACCCATGAATCAGATACCCGTTTATATCGTCAAGGGCGACGTTTTGGCGAGGGGCGGGTTTTTGCCGTGGTCACGCCAGGCTCTTTGTTGCAGCAGTGGCAAGTGTTACAAGTGGCTGTGGCGGCAGATTGCATTATTATCATGCAAGCTGCCAATACAGGGCTCACGGGTGGTTCTACACCTTTTGGTGATGACTATGACCGTCCTGTAATTCTGATTAATACCCAACGTTTAAAAGGTATTCAGCTCATCAATGATGCCAAGCAAGTGATTTGTTTGCCCGGTGCAACGCTAGATGCTTTGGAACAACAACTGGCACCGCATCAACGTGAGCCACATTCAGTCATTGGTTCATCTTGTATTGGCGCTTCGGTGTTGGGTGGGGTGTGCAATAATTCAGGCGGTGCATTGGTCAGACGCGGCCCTGCCTATACTGAGTTGGCCTTATATGCACAAGTCAATGAACTGGGCGAGTTGCAACTCATCAATCATTTGGGCGTGAATTTAGGAAGCTCGCCAGAAGAAATTTTAACCAAACTTGAGCAACAACAATATCATCCTGAAGATATTGAATATTCAGAATATTGTTGTGCTTCAGATCAGCGTTATGTACATGATGTTGCGCAAGTCGATGCCGATACTCCTGCACGTTTTAATGCCGACCCGAGTCGTTTATTTGAAGCTTCGGGTTCGGCAGGTAAAGTTTGTGTGTTTGCGGTGCGTTTGGATACCTTTGAGAAAATTCCGAGTCAGGTATTTTATATCGGCAGCAATCAGCAGGATGATTTAACCGCAATCCGCCGTTTTTTATTACGTGATTTGCCGCGTGTACCGATTGCAGGCGAGTATATTCACCGGGATGCCTATGACATTGGCGCAGAATACGGCAAAGACAGTTTCTTGTTTATTGAGAAATTTGGCACCAGTAAAGTACCTGCCGCTTTCGCCATGAAAGACAAAGTCGATGGCTTTTTGACGCGTTGGGGCATGCGTGGCTTGTCGGATAAAGTTTTGCAAATGATCACGAAACTGTTGCCAAATCATTTGCCTGAACGCATGAATCAATTTCGTGATTTGTATGAGCATCACTTAATTTTGCGTATTGAGCAGCAAGATGTTGCCGCAGTCCAGCAATTTCTGCTGGATTATTTTGTCACCCGCAGTTCGGGTAATTTTTTCCTGTGTACTGAAGATGAAGGACGTAAAGCATTTTTACACCGTTTTGCCGTGGCAGGTGCTGCGATTCGTTATCGTGATACGCATGGAGATGAAGTTGAAGACATTGTCGCTTTAGATATTGCATTAAGACGTAATGATCAGCAATGGTTTGAAACCTTGCCCGAAGAGTTGGAGCAGGCGATTATACATAAGTTGTATTACGGGCATTTTCTGTGTCATGTATTTCATCAGGACTATATTATTAAAAAAGGCGTAGACCCTTTGGCGATGGAACATCAAATGTGGTCATTGCTTGATGCCCGTGGGGCAGAGTATCCTGCAGAACATAATGTTGGGCATTTATATGTGGCGAAGCCGGCCTTAAAGCAGCATTATCAAAAGTTAGACCCCACCAATTGTTTTAATGTGGGTATTGGGCATAGCTCTAAATTAAAATCTTGGCGCTAGTGAGGATGAAAACTGAGCAGTGAAACTGATTCTAAGGAAAGATTAAGATGTTTAAGCTAGATAGCAAGCTGCTACAGATTTTCTATTATGTGTATAAATTAAAAAATGTCTCTGCTGCGGCAGATGTGTTGGGGATGAGCCAGCCGGCAGTCAGTAACTGTTTGAATAAAATTCGCCAGCATTTTAATGACCCATTATTTTTAAGGGTCGGCAATGAAATGCTGCCCACCGAGCTGGCGAAACAGATTTTTTCACCCATTAGTGAAATTATCAATAAAATTGAAATGGTGAATAATTTTAAAGTCGATTTTGATCCAACCCATTCAGATCAGTTATTTACTTTGGCCATGACCGATGTTTCGCACTTGGTGCTCTTGCCTAAACTCACTAAATTTTTAAAAGACTATGCGCCATCGGTACGTTTTAAAATCCGCCCCATTACCCGTGAAACCAGCTATCAAATGGCAAATGGTGAAATTGATTTCGCGATTGGATTTTTACCGGAATTAGAACAGAGCTTTTATCAACAACAATTATTTTCACAATATTATGTGGTGATTAGCCGTAAAGATCATCCAAGAATTTGTGAAAAAAGTTTAGATATCGAGGCGTATATCCGTGAGTCACATGTTGATGTCGATACCAGTATTGGGCACTACCATATTGAGAATGAATTAATCAATCGTGGGTTAAAACGTAATGTTTTAATCAGTATCCCGAGTTATTTGGGTGTAGGTTTAATTGTGCAGGAAACCGATATGATTGCAACAGTGCCTTATTATTTAAGTGAGGTATTATTGGCGCGTGGGAATTTACAGGTGGTGAATGCACCATTAAATTTTCCAACCTATCCGGTACGCCAATATTGGCATACGTCGTGTCATCATCAAACCAGTCATCAATGGCTGAGAAAAGTCATTTATAATTTATTTAGTCAGCAGCCTTAATCTGATTTTTTTCAATCCTCTCCTTAAAAGGAGAGAAAAGTGAATTACTTTAAATAGATGGATCAATGCATTTTAGGACAGGCGAATAAAACTAAATTTCTGCCCACGATTTTGATTGCAGCTATACATTTTCATTTTTCCATTATAAATATCTAGGGCGTGTCCTCATTTGAAGAATTGGTTTTAAATACTTAAAATCCTCCTTTGAGTTATTTTTATTTCTATATTTTCAATGGCACGTACTCTTCTTACCGATGATATCTGGCAGCAAATTCAAGATACTATGCGATTACATGGTTGCTACCGTTCAAAGAATAGTAGAAATATCATGGAAGCGATCTTATGGAAACTGCGTACAGGCGCCACATGGCGTGATATTCCTCAAGAATTTTGTCCTTGGCAAACTGCTTATAATCGTTTTAATCGTTGGGCAAGCAAGGGATTGTGGAATAAATTTTTTTTAGATTACGAGGCGTCTTGGATCAAGAATGGGTATTCATTGACGGAAGCTACATACGCGTGCATCAACATGCAAGTGGAGCTCGGAATGGTTTCGAAAGAGCAATTGGACAATCACGTGGTGGACGAACAACAAAAATACATCTTGCAACCGACGCGAATGGATTACCGATTGATTTTAAAATCACTGGGGGTGGCGTCCACGACAGTCAAGTTGCAAAACAACTGATTGATACTGTAGGCGAGGCAACTTATCTCATTGCTGATAAGGGGTATGATGCTGAGCACATTAGAATATATGCCCAGAACAAGGATATGATTCCCATTATTCCATTGAGATCAAACAGTAAAAGATCGAATAAGGAGTTTGATAAATATCTATATAAATTAAGACATTTAGTTGAAAATGCTTTTGCGAGATTAAAACATTTCTGTGCTATTGCAACTCGATTTGATAAACTAGCACGCAATTATAAATCTATGATCCGTATAGCCTGCATATTTATTTGGTGCAAAGCCAAATGAGGACACGTCCTAAGCATTTATCCGTATCTACACTGCGAATACGCTGACCATCGAGATACCATTTTTGATTACTTTGTCCGTTACATGAGTAGCCAATAACCGCAGCCCCGTCATGTTCTATTTTGCCCGCTATATCTAGACATTTGCCTTGTACGGTAATGCTTTGATCGGGCTGAAAAATAAACTGCTGATTGTGACCATCATGGCAACGTGATGCTAGAAGTTCGCGTTGATTGCTCTGATTCAAACCCAGGCAACGCCCATCGTAGGTTTTAATTTTGACTTTTTGCATCCCGGTCTGCGTAGAATCAGGCATAGGGATCGGTACATAAATGATCTTTTGTGCAGGATGCTGTGCTGGTGTGGCAGGAGGAATTTCAGGTTGGATGATAATATTGGGAACTTGTTCAGATGCGGTCTGACCGACCACCATACATGCTGTTAAAATGGAGCAACTGCCCAGAAGAAAAAGAACTCTAAATATAATAAAAAGAATTTATTTATTAATTGGATAGAATAAATTTAAAGCATGAAATAAATATTTGTTTTTTGTAGTTTTGTGTGTAAGTTGCTCAAAAAAATTATCTAATGGAGCGTAGCTAAAAGTTGGAACAATAGACCTCTTGCGAAAGTAAAAACTGCCTCAATATAGATTTCATGAAATATCAGAAATTAAATCGTTTTTCAGATTCTGAATTCCAGCGCTTGGTTGGTGTACCTCGAGCAGTTTTTAGTGAAATGGTCGAAGTTTTAAAAGAAGCAGAATCACTTAAAAAGAAATTAGGGCGTCCTCATACTTTAGCTATAGAGGATCAATTATTATTAACACTCAATTACTTACGGAGCTACAACACCCAATTGGAATTTGAACCGTACCGGGTTTGTCGGAGAGTCAATATTCTGAGTGAGAAGCACTGCTTCGCAAGGTTCGATGACAAAATTAAAATATACCCCTGAAATCAGAGAAAGAGCGGTTCAATTATTGATTGAATCTGAAAAAGATTATCCTTCTACTTGGGCTGCAATCACAGCAATTGCGCCTAAGATTGGTTGTACTCCTGAAACACTTCGTGCCTGGCATCAAAAGCATTTAGATCAGCAAAATCCTATTAAAGTACAACAGATATCTGATCAAGAAAAAATGAAGCAAATGGAACGTGAAATTAAAGAA
>NZ_JAALGV010000054.1:0-4153 GCF_011174875.1 Acinetobacter sp. GFQ9D191M | reverse complement strand
ATACTTTTTGAAACACCACCAGATTTTTTATTTTCATTACTTCTTTTATTTAACATTTCTTGTCCTAAATCTTTCCAAATTTGCCACTTCATATCATTTGGATCAATTTCAGCAGTTTTTATAAGTACTCCAAGCAATTCAGCAGGATCACGCTGATCTAGCTTAGCAATCTCAAAAAGTGCGCCTAATTGGATAAGGTGGCGTGTACGAGCTTTACGTTCAGCTTCCTTTTCTGCATTCAATAATTTTCTAACAGCAACTTTTTGCTTATTTGCTCGATCTATGGCTTTTTCAGCTTTGATCAAGGCATTAATTTTTTTCTCTTGGTCAGATGTTCTGTACTGAATTTTGGCTAATTCAAGTAAAAGTTTTTGTGCATCACTAGGGTTCTTTAAAGCAGAAATATAGGTGATTTTTTCAGACAGCCAATCATTATTCATATTCAATTCCATTAATTCAGATACCGCAAAAGTACAGGCTTAATTCTCAAAGAACGATAACAAAATAATTACGTCAAATGTACGCAATTTTGTTAAAGTCGTTCTAGAGATTGTTGCCTGCACTTCCATCAAAAATTTGATGGCGCGCTTAGACGTTTCTCAATTTCATTGAGAAACCTAAGCACGTTAGGGACTTCATCCCTAAAACCCTGAAACTTATTTTTTTCGTTCAATTGAAAATTGAATGAAAAAAATAAGTACCAAAGCTAGGAGCAACAGCATGCAACTAAAACAGGTATTGGGAAAAATCAAAGATATTACTTTTGGCGTGATCGCAGCACCGCTAATCATCATCATTATGATGTGGGCTTCGATACTTGATCAAAGAGCGTTTAAGAAAGAGCGCAACCGAAAAAAGGAACAGGATAAAACCTAATGGCGATTGCTCGTTTAAGTGTCAAAGTCGGTAAGGCAGGTAAAGCAGCACCGCATGCCGAATATATTGATAGGGATGAAGAAAAGAAGCTGAAACAGGAACAGGCAGAAACTGATCTTGAACATAGTGCTTATGGAAACATGCCGAAATGGGCTGAACATAATCCGATTACCTTTTGGCAGGCAGCCGACCTTTACGAGCGTAAAAATGGCAGTACCTATCGAGAATATGAAATTGCCCTGCCTAGAGAGATGAATGCCGAGCAACGCCTAGAACTGGTTGAGGACTTCATTCAGTCTGAGATCGGCTCAAAATATCCGTATCAATTTGCGATTCATAACCCTAAAGCAATGGACGGCAAGGATCAGCCTCACGTTCACCTCATGTTTAATGAACGTCTGCAAGATGGAATCGAACGAGATCCAGAGCAATATTTCAAACGCTATAACGCCAAGAATCCTGAACGTGGCGGAGCTAAAAAAGACAATACGGGCAAGGGTTACCAGGAACGAAAAACTGATATTAAAGACCTACGCCAAAGATGGGCTGATTTATGCAACAGCCATTTAGAAAAACACCAAATTGACAGTCGTATTGATATGCGAAGCTACAAAGAGCAAGGCATAGAGAAAGAACCCGAAAAGAAACTATTACCAAGCCAAGCTAAAGACCCTGAAATCAGGGAAGCCTTGCAACAGTCACGTATAGCCTATAAAGAGCTTGAGCAACTAGATTTAGGCGACCCTAAAAAAGACCTGAAAGACCTCAAAAACAGCCCAATTTCAGATAAAGAAATTAAACAGGGTATTGAGAGCTTTAAGGCTGATTTTGACAGCTTTAAACAGCTTGCTTTGGAACAGTACAAACAGCAGCAGAAATTAGAAAGAGAGCAACAGAAAACAATGAAGTTTAGAGGGATGAGCCGATGACACCTGATGAAAAAAAGCTATATGCACTGATGGCAGTTGCAGAACAACAGCAGAACCTAGTCAATCAGGCCGTTAAAGAGCTTCAAATCACGAAAGAACACATTCAAAGCACTATTGCTGGGCAAACCCACCACACTATATCAAAAGCGGTAAATGAGGGCTTACAGGACGGTACAGCAGAACTTATTAAGACCGCTAAAGCGCTTGGACGCTTGAAAAACTCGATTGAATCAGCCAATGATCAATTTTCATGGAAGTTAATCACCACTTTCTTAGGTGTTTTTTCAGTTCTCATACTGACTATGACGTGGCTATTTGCATCTTATATTAAGCCTTTAGAGAATATTCCAAAGATCGAGAGTTTAAGGCAGCAAGGTATTCAGTTTGATATTCAAAGTTGTGCCGTTGGAGAAGAGTCCAAGCCCTGCGTCCGAGTGATGAAAGAGCAGTGTGGCTATGGGAAGCATGGGGATTTATGCGTTATTGACCCCAAATAGCTGAATCTGAAAATGAAGGCTCTAAGCACTCATTTATAATTTTTATTATGTTTAAAATTAGTGGAAGTTAAGGAAATTATTATGTTAAAGCAATCAAGTTTAGAAAGAACAGAGTTTAAGGAAGAAGAACTTGCGCCCATTAAAAAGCTTGATTTGAATGATTTGAAAGTTCCTATGCCTAAAAACCTTGATCAGTTACTGATTTGGACATCCGAACTGGCTCAATATAATTATGCTCAATTCCTTAACCAATCCGAACAGCTAAAACTTGTTGATGAAGACAACCTGGAAGAACAGGCGGAAATCAGTCAGAAGCTTAGGTTCTATAGAGGTAATGCGCTTATAGAAAACCAAATCAAAGATTTCTATTTGAAAAAGTTACTTGATCAAGGAGAGGCAACAGTCAAAGGTTATATTAAAAGTCCGACTAAGAAAAATACCCGATATGCTGTAATTTCTTATCATGACTATGATTTTGTAAGCTTTGCTACTCCAGAGATTCTTAATAAATTTCCAGCCGATCTCATCAATTTCGTGCAAAAGGAAACACCTAAGACATTAGCGGACATATATCCTGAAGAAGCCGTGTTCTTATCAGCTATCAAAAAATTTATAAAACCTTTTAAGGAACAGTATAAAAAATTGGCTGATAAGAACAGGGAAATTAAGGAGCACAATACAGTTGCTCATAAAATTTATATAAAAATTAAAAATAAGGAAGCAACTCTGCAAAAGCCAACAGAGTCAAAGCCTAAAGAATCTAATCCAAAGACTACTGAAAATAGTGCTGTCCCAGTAGAGATGAAGCAGGGAACCATTCAGAAAAATATGGCTCCACAAGAAAAGCCACTTACTGTGATTAAGAAGCGAAAATTTGCTTTAAACAAGAATAAGTAACTTGTAATGTAAAATTCTAAACAAAAACCCCTCTAAGTCTTGCAACTTAGAGGGGTTTTCAAGTAAATTCAGCGGTACGCAGTTATTTGATGGAACTAACATCAAGTAACGAAGATCATAAGGTTTGGCGACCGTTATGATTTCACCAAAAGGCTTGTACCTGAACTCTATTTTCACAATAAACAGTGTTTATATCAAGCCTCAAAATGATAAGTCTTCGTTAATTCGTGTTTTAAACCATCAAATAAGCATCCTAGATCGAGCTTTGCCCGCTTCTGCGTGTCCGTTTTACGGTCGGCATGCAGTACGTGTGGTAGGAATAAGTGTCACTGGCGTATTGTAGCTATAGTCGAAAGGCTAAACCGCTTACAGGGGAACTTCACATAGGCGGAGCGTTAGGAGTAGTTACATAGGACTTGTTAAGTTGTACGTTGGGGAAACCCTCGCAGAGATACAGGCAATGTAACGACAGGGAGCGCGTGGAGCGAGGTGCAAGACTTTGAGTCCTTGTCTGCATAGTCAGCAAAGCTATGTGCGGATACGACCGATATACGTGGCTCCGAAGCCAAATATATACAGGTAAATCGGCAATACTTAGGGGATATGTCATTTTTTCAAATGGCTGCCCTTAGGGTGAGTATTGCCGAAACTCTCTCAACCGTTTCCAAAGCCAAAGCACGAAGTGCGACGCTTTGGAGGCGAGTTGAGAAGTTGAGAGCACTTGCTTTTAGCTTTTATTGTGTTTAGTAGTCGAGGTAGTTGTTTTTACTTTTCTGCTTAGGCTATTCAGTTGAATGTTAAGAGAAGTCGTAACGCTAAGCCTATTAACACGATACCCATAAAAATTTCGGGTGGTGTTTCAAAAAGTATGCTGACATTAAATGAAGCCATTATTGATGTAAAAAAAGGTTAAGTCGAAAGCTTTAAAATGGTTTTCAATCTTTTTTGAAAAAT
>NZ_JAALGV010000053.1:0-966 GCF_011174875.1 Acinetobacter sp. GFQ9D191M | reverse complement strand
TCTGCTTAGGCTATTCAGTTGAATGTTAAGAGAAGTCGTAACGCTAAGCCTATTAACACGATACCCATAAAAATTTCGGGTGGTGTTTCAAAAAGTATGCTGACATTAAATGAAGCCATTATTGATGTAAAAAAAGGTTAAGTCGAAAGCTTTAAAATGGTTTTCAATCTTTTTTGAAAAATTACAACTCCTTCTAAAACCGCGCCTAATTCGATGCCTTATTTTGCAATTATTACCTTCAATACCTACAGTAAAAAATTTACCAATACTTTGCTTGCAGTTTTTAAAAGCAGTTATGAAACTGTCCCAATGATCACTTGCAATTCGGGTGTAGTGAATACCTAATTGTTTAAGCTTTGCCTTCAATCGTTGAACTGTAGCTAAGTCTCTTTTACCCCAAAAATAAGCAACAATCTCACCTGTTTCTCGATGGTAGGCGTAAATAAGCCATTGTTTATTATTTTTATTTCCCACAAAAGTCCAAAACTCATCAACTTCAAGAGACTCATAATGACTTTGTTTAGGCTGAATTTGGTAGGTCGATTCGGTTAAAGTACGTAAAACTTTACCGATACTGATTCGCTCAACTTCAGCGATATCTCGTATACCACTACCTCTGACCATCAACTGTAATATTTTTCGAGTAATGCCTGAATGACATCCTAGATAGCTCAGAGCATGGTCACCAATAAACTGACGTTTACAGTCTTTGCACTGATAGTTTTGTTTCCCATCTACTTTGATGCCATTTTTCTTTATACTGTCACTGAGGCAGGTTGGACATTTGATTTCTAGAGTTATTCGCATTTCTCTATTTTATCAAAATTCAACCTGCTTTGTTTCAGCATACTTTTTGAAACACCACCTAAAATTGATTTATTCACCGCTGAACAGTTGATGTCTCAACCTGAATTACTCTGTCAATATGATGGACTAATTTGGGGTACTCCAACCTATCTCGGTGGT
>NZ_JAALGV010000052.1:222-38964 GCF_011174875.1 Acinetobacter sp. GFQ9D191M | reverse complement strand
TGGGGTTTAGCGGACGCTTACGTTTAAATAGTGCGAGTTCATGCTCGTATTTTTGATTGAGAATAGAAAGATGTTGAACTTTAGAATCTAATTGCTGATTGGTGACTTCAAGATGTTGAACTCTGGCATCTAATTGCTGATTTGATACTTCCAGATGTTGGACTTGAGCATCTAATTGTTGTTTATCTTCTGCGAGTTGTTGATGCTGCATCGCCAACTGCCGGGTGAATTCCAGCAGTTGTTCATGGGTCAGTTGGCTTAAATCTGGCAGCGTATTCATGACCGCAGTATGCCTGAGGTCATGAGAAGAATGAAATAGAACGTTTGGAGGATGGCAGAATGGTCGAGCCTGGTTTAGAGCATTGTGACCACCTGCTGTCGTCCAATGCGCTGCCAGGGCAAACCCTGGATCAGTGCCTGTAACTGTTCCGGGCTGAGAGCTACGCTTTCACCCTGGTGAACTTTAGCCCAGTGAAATTTGCCCTGTTCCAGCCGCCGGGCACACAGCCAGATGCCCAGTCCATCATGCACCAGTACTTTCATACGATGGCCACGTTTATTACAGAACAGGTAGGCGCAATGCGGTTTGATCGAGCCAAAGGCTTTCATGATCTGCGCCATAGCTGTATCCATACCCGCACGCATGTCCATCGGCTGGGTAGAGAGCCAGATTTCATCGATACGGATCATTTGATCAAGCCCTGAAGTAAAAGCAGCAACTCCTTGGCCGATTCCACTGGCCATTCGATTTCGATCACCTGATCTCTTGCAGAACATTGTTTCTGATGCAGTGGAATTCTGATATGAGCGACAGTATTCTTCTCCGGCACAGATAGCGGAGGTGCGTCTTGTTTGGCTGGAGTCGGGTGAAGCATGACCGGAAGGAAGTCGGTCTGTGGAATGGATGAGATTGTTAATGATGGAACCATTGATCTAGACTGACGAATCCATTTATGCAACAGATTGGCATTGATCTGATGTTGCATTGCGACCTTAGCCACCGATGTATCTGGCTGCTGGCATTGCTGAATAAGTTGATGTTTAAATTCAGCCGTGAAGGTTCGACGGGGCTTTTTTAGCGTTGGTGCAGTGTCTATAACTGTCTTTAAATCCATAAATAGGTGTCCACTTAAATTTTAGTGGACACTATCGCGGTATTAATGAGTTAGAAAAAGTGGGGCTCAGCGGACGCTTACCTTATTCATACCACTTCAAGCGTTTTAACGATAGCCATTTGGATTCTGTTTTTGCCAGTTCCAGCTATCGGCCAGCATATCTTCCAGACCATACTGCGGTTGCCAGCCTAGCTCGGCAATAGCACGCCGATTATCTGCAAAAGAGGTTGCCACATCGCCCGCCCGGCGCGGCACCAGTTCAAATGGAATCTCTACTCCATTGACCTGTTCAAAGGTATTTTTCACCTGCAACACGGAAATCCCGTTTCCGGTTCCAATATTCCAGGCACGACAGCCCTGTGCATTTAAACGGTTATTCAGTGCACATAAGTGTGCATTGGCCAGGTCCACCACATGGATATAATCGCGGACGCCTGTGCCATCGACGGTATCATAATCACTGCCAAAGATTGAAAGTTTTTCACGACGACCGACAGCCACTTGGGTCACATAAGGCATCAGGTTATTTGGAATCCCTTGCGGATCTTCACCAATCTGACCACTTTTATGCGCACCCACAGGGTTAAAATAACGCAATAAGGCAATCGACCAACGAGGATCTGCTGCGGCAGCTTTTTCTAAGAGCTGTTCCACAATCAGTTTGGTATAGCCATAATTATTACTTGGCATTCCTGTTGGCATATCTTCATTCAGTGGTGAAATATTGGCTTCGTCATATACCGTGGCTGATGAGCTAAATACCAGTTTAAATACATTGGCACGTTGCATGGCCTGAATCAGGCTGATTGAACCTGCAATATTGTTGTCAAAATAACTGAGTGGAATTTGCTGGCTTTCTCCAACTGCTTTGAGTCCTGCAAAATGAATCACTGCATCAATTTGATGTGCAGCAAACACAGCATCCAAAGTAGCAGCATCACGAATATCGCCCTGAATAAACTGCAAGGTTTTGCCCGTCAGTTGCTGCACCCGCGCCAATGACTCTGCCGAGCTATTGGACAAATTATCTAGCACCACCACGCTGTGCCCTGCATTCAGCAACTCAACACAGGTATGTGAACCAATATAGCCAGCACCGCCTGTTACTAAAACATTAGCCATCTATTTTTCCTAATAAAATTTTTAATAAACCTTGAGTCGATGCATCAAGTGCCGATAAATCCTGTTGCTGCCCATTTAAAATAGGCAAGAGCTGATTGGCAATTTCCTTGCCTTTTTCTACACCCCATTGGTCAAAGGGATTGATATTCCACAGCACCGATTGTACAAAGACTTTGTGTTCATACAAAGCAATCAACATGCCTAAGCTATACGGATTGAGTTCTTGCAATAAAATACTGCTACTTGGCTGATTACCACTGTACTGCTTATACGCAGCTAAGCCATCTAATTCCTGCTGATCTAGAGCCTGATTTCCAAAGGCCAAAAGCCGCGACTGTGCCAAGCAGTTGGACAAGGCCAAATGGTGCTGCTCCACCAAAGCCTCGGCATTTTCGGCATAGGTAAATTGATTGGCATTATAACGCTGCACAGGGGCAATAAAATCACAGCTGACCGCATGTGTCCCTTGATGCAACAATTGATAGAACGCATGCTGTGCATTCGGCCCGACCTCACCCCAAACAATCGGGCAAGTATCCAAGCTAACCACCTCGCCATTACGCTGAATCGACTT
This sequence comes from Acinetobacter sp. GFQ9D191M, assembly GCF_011174875.1. Classification (NCBI taxonomy): domain Bacteria; kingdom Pseudomonadati; phylum Pseudomonadota; class Gammaproteobacteria; order Moraxellales; family Moraxellaceae; genus Acinetobacter; species Acinetobacter sp. GFQ9D191M. Next base: position 36,153 of record NZ_JAALGV010000052.1, on the reverse strand, counting down.
GCCATTCGATTCCATTTCTAATTGCTGTAAATACGAAGCGAAGTATTTTAAACGTCCATCATAAGGCAACACCGCATGAGTCTGAATATTCAGGAAATTATTATTCCATACCCCCAGCAAGCCCATCAGCACTGGGATGTTCTGATCAAATGCAGCCGTTTGAAAATGCTGATCAACCGCATGTGCACCTGCTAAAAACCGCTGAAAACCGGCAACGCCAATGGTCAGGGCAATCGGTAAGCCAATACACGACCATAACGAATAGCGACCACCCACCCAATCCCAAAGCAAGAGCTGATTTTCAGGACAAATGCCCCAAGCGGTCATTTTATCGGCTTTGGTGGATACTCCAATAAAGTGATGTTTCAGAATTTGCGCATGTGTACCCAAGGCCTTTTCTAGCCATTGTTTCACCGTTTGCGCATTGGATAAGGTATCAATCGTGCCAAAAGACTTGGACGAAATAATAAACAAGGTCGTTTCAGGACGCAGACGATGCAGCAATTCAGATAACTGGCTGCCATCCATAGTGGATACAAAATGTACATTCAGTGGTTTTTCTGTCGCCACTTTAAAATCAGATAAGGCTTGGGTCACCATCAACGGGCCTAAATCTGAGCCACCGACACCAATATTGACCACATCCTGAATCACTTCACCCGTGGCACCACGGTATTGGCCTGCATGGATTTTTTCCACCAAGGCATACATACGTTCAAGCTGAGTATGGACTTGCTCAGTCAATGCAGCGTAGGCATCGGTCTGTTCGGAAGCGCTTGCTGCTGTGCTCGTTGCAGGCAAACGCAAGGCCCAATGCATCGCATCGCGCTGTTCGGTATAGTTGATTTTCTCTGAGCCAGTTGCCGTTGAAAATAAACGTTGAATCCACTCAGCAAGCTGACTTTGCTGTGCAAACTGAACCAGGGTCTGCAACACCTTGGCGTCAATCCGATGCTTGCTATAGTCAAACAGCACACTGTCCAAAGCCACCGAGAAACGCTGAAAACGCTGTGGATCTTGAGCAAATAGCTGATTTAAATGCAGCTGCTGAAACTGTTGCTGTAATTGTTGTAACTGCGGCAAAGCATTGTCACTTTGGGAGAACGAGCTTTGCGTCTGTGACATTGTGCTACGAATCATTAGCGACCGACTCCCATATAAGCAAAACCTTGTGCCTTTACAAATTCAGGATCATAAATATTGCGACCATCCAAAATCAGCGGATGCTGCATCTGCTGCAACAAAGTCGGATAATCCAAACTCCAATATTGTTTCCACGCAGTCAACACACATAATGATGATGCCCCCTCTACCGCTTGATATTGGTCTGCGCATAAAATCAGATCATCACGCTGACCATATTGTGCCGCAATTTCAGGCAAAGCTTGTGGATCGTGCAGTTTTACCGTCACACCCTGCGCCCACAACGCAGGCAACATCACATGAATTGGAGAATGTTGCACCCGTGCGGTATTTTCTTTAAAGGCCGCGCCCCAAATCGCCACAGTTTTGCCGTTTAAATCACCCTGATAATAATTCCATAGCTTTCTAAACAAGAGTTCTTTTTGTTGTTCGTTGATGTCCCAGACCTGCGCCAACAACTGACTTTTTACCCCTGTGGTGGAGACGGTACTGGCCAGAGTCTGAATATCATGGCTAAAGTTTTCACCACCAAACCCTGCACCGGGGTACATATACGATGCACCAATACGGCTATCTGCCGCCATGCCTTGGCGTACATGCTCAATATCAATCCCGAGTTTTTCTGCCACCACTGCCAAGTCATTGATATAACTGATACGGGTTGCCAGCATGCCTGAAATACTCAGTTTGGTAAATTCTGCATCCAACACGGGCATAAACAGGTATTGCTGCGCACGTGGAAATAAGGGGCGGAGTAATTCTTTGAGTTTGACTTGCGCACGTTCATTTTCACAACCCACCGTGAGTTGCTGTGCACGGGTCAGACTTTGAATGGCATTGCCCTCTTGAATCATGTCGGGCAAATACATCCAGTCATCTTGTGGCAAGATTTTTTGCAGGCGCTGTGTGCCATTTAAACCCAAAGTCGAGGCATTGATCATCAATTTAGGGTGAATGATCGGACGTTGTTGCAACTGCCCCAAGACTGTCACAGCATGGGTTTCTTCAGTCGGATTCAAACTGAGTAGATACACATCAACGTCTAAAGGCAATGCAGCAAAATCACAATAGTGTAAAAAGCCCTTGCTGCATTGTTGTTGTAATAAAAGGCTCAAGGCTTGGTCTTGAAAGCTGAGATGTTGCTGTTCGAGTGGATGGGCTGCGTCTTGAAAGATATCGCACCAATAGACTTGATGCCCACATTCTGCCAAGAGTGCAGACATCACGCCTGCATAGAGGGTTTTTCCAAAGACTGCGACTTTCAAAATGTGTTCCTGTGTATTGGTTGATGCTGTTTATTTCACGTGGGTTCCTCCCTGAGCAAGAGTTTAAGCACTGCTTTAAATTCTTGCGTAAGAAGGGAGGCTAGGAGAGATTTTCTAATCTTTCCCCCCTTAATCACCTTTAAGATTCAATCTTTAACTCTTGAATCAAGGCTTTAAAATCATCGCCTAATTTTGGATGATCGAGTCCATAATGCAACACCGCTTTTAAGTAACCCAACTTGCTGCCACAGTCAAAAGTCTGACCTTGCATACGGTAAGCTTCCACCACACTGTTTTGTTGCAACATGGCAATGCCATCGGTCAATTGAATTTCATTACCTGCCCCTTTAGGGGTGTTTTCGAGCAAATTCATAATTTCTGCAGGCAAAACATAACGCCCCACCACCGATAAATTAGAAGGTGCCGTGCCTACTGCGGGTTTTTCAACAATGCCCTGCATCACGGTACTTTCACCTTCAGCAGGTGCTGCAGCTACATCGACAATACCGTATTGGTCGACCAGATGCTCTGGCACTGCTTCAACCATAATCTGTGCAGCGTTGCTTTGCTCAAAACGCTGAATCATACGCGCCAAGTCATTTTGTGCAGCATCATCCTTTACCAAAACATCGGGTAACAGCACTGCAAAGGTGTCATTGCCTACTACAGATTTAGCACATAAAACCGCATGCCCTAAACCTAAAGGTTGTGGCTGACGCACACTCACAACACTGACATGTGCAGGTAAAATTTCGGTAATTTCTTTGAGCAAATCCAGTTTTTGTTTTTGTGCTAAAGTGGTTTCTAGCTCAAAGTTACGGTCAAAGTAGTTTTCAATGGAGGCTTTAGATGAATGGGTCACCAAAATAATTTGCTCAATCCCTGCTGCTACTGCTTCGCGCACTACATATTCAATCGCAGGACGATCGACCACAGTCACCATTTCTTTAGGGATAGATTTACTGGCAGGTAAAAAACGGGTGCCTAAACCTGCAACGGGTAAAATGGCTTTTTTAATCATCTCAGATACCTAATTTCACACAAATTTTTTAGTTAAATTTTACTCATCAACAAGTTGAACTGACTTACTTCAACTTAGTTTTTGAAATTTAGTTCACCTTAATTTCTGTACCACGTACATAACCATCAACATAGTGTTCCAGCTGTGCCAAAGCCCAGTCGATATCACTTTGAATTGCGGTTAAGTCATGCATACGCTCAAACACCATCAGCAATTCATCCAACGGATACATTTTTTCATAAGAACGCAAAATACGACTGTGCTGGGTCACTTCGGTATTATCGGCATCAATCAACAATTCTTCGTAAAGTTTTTCGCCTGGGCGTAAGCCTGAATATTGAATTTCAATATCACCTTCCTGACTGCCTGTTTCTCGTACTTTTAAACCACTCAGCGCAATCATCTGACGGGCCAGGTCCTGAATCCGTACCGGCTCGCCCATATCCAGCAGGAACACATCGCCACCATGACCCAAGGCACCGGCCTGAATCACCAGCTGTGAGGCTTCTGGGATGGTCATAAAATAACGGGTGACTTCAGGATGAGTCACGGTAATGGGCCCACCTTTGGCAATTTGCTGTTTAAACAACGGCACCACCGAACCCGATGAACCCAAAACATTCCCAAAACGGACAATGCTAATTTGGGTTTGTTCTTGTGCTTCTGCCATCGCCTGACAATACAATTCTGCCATACGTTTAGATGCCCCCATGACATTGGTGGGGCGCACGGCTTTATCGGTAGAAATGAGTACAAAGGTTTCTACACCTGTTTTGACCGCTGCATTTAAGCTAAATGCCGTACCAATGGCGTTATTTTTCAGACCTGCCAATGGGTTACATTCTACCAACGGCACGTGTTTGTAAGCAGCCGCATGGTACACGGTTTGAACCCTATACTGTTCCATCACTCGCTCTAGTTTGGCCTGATCGAGCACTGAACCTAAAATCGGGATAATCGTGACATCGCTATTTAAGCGTAATTCTTTGTCAATGCTATACAACGCAAATTCGGTCAGTTCATAAATCACCAAGGCTTTGGGTTTATTTTTAACAATTTGGCGACACAGTTCAGAACCAATGGAACCACCCGCGCCTGTGACCAAGACCATTTTGTCCTGAATATTTTTAGCCAACAGTTCGGGTACAGGCGGCACAGGGTCACGCCCGAGCAGGTCAATAATATCGACTTCCTGTATATCCGATACGCGAATTTCACCATCGACCAGTTTGGTCAGTCCTGGAATTTCGGTAATTTTAATATGTGCAGGTTCTAAGAATTTGACGATTTCACTTTTACGCATCCGCCCGACAGAAGGCAGTGCAATCAAAATTTCATCAATATGCTTTTTCGGCATGACTTTTAATGCTGTTTCTGCATCATAGACTTTCAAACGGCCCAATTGCTGCCCAGTGAGTGAGGGATCATCATCTATAAATAATACGGGTAAGTGTTCATCGGAATTGTAGAGTGCTCCTGCAATTTGCTGACCTGCATTGCCTGCACCATAAATCGCCACACGTTTTTTTTGTACATCGGCCTGTAAATAAGAACGCACGATAAAGCGAATAAAACCACGGCTAAACCAGACCCAAGCGAACATGAGAAAGCCGAACATGAGCGGAATAGAAGTGGGAATAAAGGCATCGGTAAAGTAAGCTAGCGCATACAACCCTGCCACAGTCAATGAAGTGCCCAACCCCAATTTGACCATAAACAGTTCGCTGTAGGTGCGCACAATAAAGCGATATACCCCAAAAATAAACAGCGATACAACGGCAATCACACTTGCCCATACCGATCCAAAAGCCAAGTTGGGGACCACTTCTGCGCCTAAATCAAACTGGCGGATGGCATAACATAGCCACAGCAAGACAGGAAATACACAAAAGTCCAACACCATTAAAAATGCGAGTTTGACTAAGCGGGGGGATTCTACAGCAGGTTCGATAATGGATTTCACGGAATGAAGCTTCTCAATATTTTTTACTGAAAATTGTCTATTTAATGTATATAGACAATTTTCAGTTCACACTATTTTTATCAAAGTAAAATATATCATTTGGCATATTTTACTCTATTTTCAGTTTAAAGATTAGATGACCCTATCGCACTGCAATAGCCGAATGATGTAAAGCTACAACAACCAACCTAACGCAGCCCTTTGCGCCCTATCGCAAGATGAAGATCACCACTAGAAGGCTGCATCACAAGTATAGCTTAGCTTGCCATCTGTTGTATCACCTGCTGAATGGCTGCAATGGTTTTTGTGATACTGTCATCGCTTAAGTTAGGATGTACTAAGAACATTAAACTGGTTTCGCCCAATTGCTGTGCATTGACCAAACGCTGTGCAGGTCGCCATGCGGTGCCATCAAAAGCATGCTCCAAATACACTTCTGAACATGAGCCGCTAAAACAAGGTACATCAAGCGCATTGATTTCCTGCATGATACGATCACGTGACCAACCTGCAGGTAACTGTTCGCTATTCACCTGCACATAGCACTTGTAATTGGCATGTACATAGTCACTGTCTGGGTAATGCACAGTAAAATAGGGACTGTCCTGAAAGGCTGCCAAAATGCGCTGTGCATGCTCGGTACGTTTTTGTGTCCATTCAGGCATGCGCTGTAATTGTATACGTCCAATCACGGCTTGCATTTCCATCATGCGCCAGTTGGTGCCAAATGAGTCATGTAACCAACGGAAACCCGGTGGATGTTGTTTGTGATAAATGCTGTCGTAATTTTTACCATGGTCTTTGTAGGACCACATTTTTTTCCATAGCTGTTCATCATTGGTAGTGACCATACCGCCTTCGCCACCTGTGGTCATAATTTTGTCCTGACAGAACGACCATGCACCAATATGTCCAATTGAACCCGCAGCTTTGCCTTTGTACATCGCACCATGTGCCTGTGCACAGTCTTCAATCACATACAGACCCTTTTCTTTTGCCAGTTGCATAATTGGGTCCATATCACACATCCAGCCTGCCAAATGTACACAAATAATGGCTTTGGTATTTGGAGTCAGTACCGCTTCAATGGTGCGAGCAGAAATGTTTTGTGAATCGAGTTCTACATCTGCAAAAATGGGGTTGGCACCTGCTGTCACAATGGAGCTTGCCGAAGCTAAAAAGGTGCGTGAAGTGACAATCACGTCATCACCCGCGCCAATATTCAAGGCTTTGAGTGCAACATCCAAAGCGACAGTACCGTTGGCAAGTGCCACGGCATATTGGGTTTGCGCAAATTGCGCAAATTCTTTTTCAAATTCGCGGCATTCTTGCCCTGTCCAGTAGTTGACTTTGTTGGAGAGTAAAACTTGAGATACGGCATCTGCCTCTTGTTGAGTAAAGCTTGGCCATGGTTCAAATGCAGTATTTAGCATGCTTTATCCTAGAATATTAATCGTATTCGTCTTAAAAATTAGTTTTTTTCAGCAGTCGCGCAGGGTTACCAACAACGGTCACACCTGCAGGTACACTTTTAGTCACTACTGCGCCCATACCAACCACCGCCCCCCGACCAATAATTAAAGGTTGGTCTGGCGTACCTTGTTTTATCACCGCACCCGCACCAATATAGGCATGGTCATGAATGTGAATATTGCCATTACACTGAACCCCTGGGGCAAAAGTAACAAAGTCACCAATCACACAATCATGTTCTACATAGCTATATAAGTTGGCATGAAAGCATTTACCAATTTTTATATTTGAGGTAATGCTCACAAATGGGCTGAGTGCTGCACCTGCGGCAATTTCAACCTCATCCATCAGTACGACATTATCTGCCTGAACACTCCAGAGCTCAATTGCATCTTGTTCAAGTTGTATTGAAATTTTTTCACGTACTTGACTATTGGCAATCGCAATTAATACATGTTTTTGAGTCGCAGGGTGTGCTTTAAATGCCGTATAATTCATGGCACGGTGTGAATTGATTGTGGTTTCTACAACTAAGCTATCATCTATAAATACAATTTCAGCAGGATTTCCCAAACGCTTTAATTGGGCTCTTGCCACTGGCATCAAGCTACGCCCACAGCCAGAGGCACCATATACTGCATATAGTTCAGTCATGCTGTTGATCCGATTTTGTACCCGTAAATTTAGTCATGGTCGCTTCGCCTGCTTCATTAATATCATCTTTGGCGAGCACTTTTTTAACCGTTTTAAGCATAATTTTAAAATCTAACCAAACCGATTGATTTTCTACATACCACGTATCGAGTTTAAATTTTTCTTCCCAACTAATGGCATTACGTCCATTGACCTGTGCATGCCCTGTCATGCCTGGGCGGACTAAATGGCGTTTGGCTTGTTCTTGGTTATATAACGGTAAGTATTCCATAAGTAATGGGCGTGGTCCGACGATGCTCATATCACCCTTAATGACATTCCATAATTCTGGCATTTCATCCAAACTACTAGAACGCAGCATTTTGCCAAACGGAGTTAATCGCTCACTGTCTGGTAAAGGGTTGCCTTGCGCATCTACTGCATCTTTCATGCTGCGAAATTTAATCATTTCAAAAGGTTTGCCGTGTAAACCCGGGCGTACCTGACGAAATAAAACAGGTGAGCCTAGATTTTTTTTCACCTTATGTGCCACATAAAAATACAACGGTGACAGTAAAATCAGGGCAATAGAAGCAATAATAATATCGAGGAGGCGTTTTAGCATTTATAGACCTAGAATATTCACTAAACGTTGATTTACTTTTTCTGCATCAAACTTTTCAACGGCAATTTTATAGCTTTCGGCACCCATTACTTGGGTTTTTTCTGGATTCTCAATGAAATAAATCATTTTTTCTGCCAAAGCTTCAGGATTCCATTTTGGCACAATAAAACCATTCTTCGTGTTAATTACTGTTTCTCTACAACCTGGCACATCTGTTGTAATAATTGCACGTCCTGTCGCCATTGCTTCTTGGGTACTTCGTGGCACTCCCTCACGATACGATGGCAATACAAATACATGACTGTCAGCAATCCAGTCTTTGATATTACTCACATGACCAGGGTATTGAATAATATTAGAGGAAATTAAACTATCCAATTCTGTTTGTTGTAAAGCGCCTAAATTATGATGGTCTATTGCACCAAGCACTGTAAACTCTGTATCGGGATAAATTTTCTTTACCAGTTTTGCTGCCTGAACAAATTCATGTATCCCCTTTTCTTTCAATAAACGACCAATAAATAAGAATTTAAGGGGCAAATGAATATTACTCAATGGTTGATATGGATAGTCTTGTAAATTTAAGCCAATCCCACCTAAAACCTCTACTTTTTTGACATTTATAGCATATTTTTCAAGTAAATCTTTAGGGTCATCAGGATTTAAAAAAATAAGCTGATCAAGTTGTGGTAATGCTATTTTATATAAAAAAACCTGTATCTTTTTTATAAGCTGAGTTTTTTTACTTAAGCCTTTTGGTTGCTCCGTAAATGTATAGCCTAACCCTTCTAGCATACCAACAACACGCGGAGCTTTAGCTAATTTGGCTGCCAAAGTACCAAAAATGACAGGTTTAGAAAAATAAGAGAATACTAAGTCAGGATTAATTGCTTTAATTTTTTTTGAGAGTTGATATGTTGCAATTGTATCTGCAAGTGGGTTTAGTCCACCACGGTTTAATGTATATGTAATTGGCGTAGCACCCAACTTTTCTATTTTTTTTAGGTCTTCTGCCGTATATTCAGAAGTAAACGCATAAACTTGATGACCTTTTTTTAAAAGTGTGCGAATTAAATCTGCACGAAAGCCATAGAAGCTTGATGCAACTGTGCCAATAAATGCGATGCATGCCATTAATCAGCTCTCCCATATACGATGATATTTTTGAATCATCGTATGTATCTCAAAATTATTTTGAATATGCATTACACAATCATTTTTTCTAGCCTGCCACTCAGTTGGCCTAAATTGTAATTCACTTAAAGCTGCAGAAATAGCATCTGCTAATTTAATAGAATTCTGAGCAGGTACAATCCAGCCATATTTATCAATAATTTCTCGTGCATCTCCCACATCAGTTGAAACACAAGGTATTCCACATGCCATAGCTTCTGCTAATACATTCGGAAATGCCTCGCCAAGACTTGATAATACGTGCAAATCAATTGCATTCATTAATGCAGGTATATCATTACAACGACCATATAATGTTATATCTTCATTCAACTTTAAATTATTTAGAGAAATTAATTCCATTAACTCTTTATTATCTTCAGTCATACCTGTTCCCACCAAAACAGTATGAAAATAAGTATCTTTACTTTTAAGTATGGATAATGCTTGAAGTAAATTTTGGTGGTCTTTTTGAACATCGTAACGTGCGACCATAGCAATTACTGGTTTTTTATAATTAAATTTAATTTTTTGATCTAGCAGCGGACGAAATTTATTTAAATCATAGCCATTTTGAATAAGTTCAAATTTATTTTTTACGTAACCTTGATTTTTATGAGATTCAATTGCATCTCTAGAGCAACTAATAATTTTTTTAGGTATAAAATGAGAAAGAATAGCACACATTTTCATTATAAAATATGTAGATTTTTTTATAGTTCCTTTACTTAAATTACTATGACGAATACCCCAGAATATTTTAGGCACTCCTGCTATTTTTGCAACCATGCCGCCTAAAAAGTCTGCATGATACATCCATGTTTGCACAATAGTAGGCTTTATACTACGAATTAAAGAATATAATTCTATAGTTTTTTTTAAATCCATTTTAGATGGATTTAAATTTAAACAATAAACTTTAACACCACCTTGCTCTAAAATTGAACCATATTTCCCCATATCCATTAAAGAAATTACAATATGTTTCTCAGGTTCAAGCAAGCACATTCGAGCCAAGACACCTTCTGCCCCACCATCATTTAAACCAGTAATTACATGAAGCTTCTTACACATCTTACTATCTTCTTACAATGTATTTCAAATTAAAATAAAAGACTAATATTAGAAAAAATAAAATTTGTGGTACGCGATTTTGGAAAAACAACCCTAAATCAGAATTTGACATCAAATATGTGAATGTTGGAATAAGCATTCCATAAAAACCAATAATAACTGGATTCTTTTTTATACGTAAATTACTATTAAAAACCATATCAATTAACCTAAAAATATATCCTACTATAAAACCATGAACTACAACACCTACCACACCTAAGCTAATATACCCAAAAGCAACTGGACCAGGGGGTATGATACTTTCCCAGCGCCCCATTATTAAATAAGTATTATAGTAAGAAATAGAATCCTCAAGACTAAAACCCAATAGTTTAAAAGGAATAAAAGACCAATATATATAATCACCAAAATATCTATATTCACTATCACTTTTAATAAAATTAATTAAAGATAAGTATTGATGAGAAAATTCCATCATGATTAAGTTATACGAATTTGACAGCATTGGTATAAATTGATTTCTAAAAAAATCAATTACATCAAAGTTTTCGGTATTAAGTGCAAAAATTAAAGTCTTCCCAAAAACGATATAAAACAATGTAAATATAATAATAAATATAGAAAATTTTAGTGGCAACTTCTTCTTAATAGCTATGTAAATAGCAGCTAATGATATAAAGAAACTAATACCATTTTCTCTACCTGCACTTAAAAACAAACCAAAAACACAAAGAAAAAAGTTAACTATAAATAATATTTTAAACCCAATATTTTGCTTTTCTTTTTCCATTAAAATCTTAGCAAAAAAAATAAAAAATGATAAATTAACTAACTTATAAAAACTTAAAAAAAATGCCCCTAAATAACTTTTAACATCTGCATGCCCAGATCGTATTTGAGACATGTTAGATAAAACATAATTCAAACCACCGTATTCTCTTAAAAAAACAAATAACGAAAGAATACCTACAAAAATTAATATATAATTAATTTTTTTTATCATCTCCCTATCAATACTAAAATCCAAATACCCTCTGTACCTACAAAAAATTGATCCAATGATAAAAGACAAATAAAATAAAATATTTAAAAATTGAGCAAAAAAACTCATTACATCATATTTGGTTAATAAAAACGCATGATTAGCAACCTTATCATAAGAAAGAATCAAAGCGATAGGAGCTAGACAATAAATGACTAAAAACCATATTTGTGCCATAAGTATTAAAGTAAATCCTCTTTTTAAATACTCTTGGAACATAAAAATAAATACCACAAATATAGTGATAATAGGCAAAATAAAATACATAATATTAACTCTGAATTAGCTCTTTTAAAGTTAATTCTTGCACCCAAAATTTACCTTGTCTAAAATCATAATTGTTTTCTGATAATCGTATATATTTACCAGCTACACCATTAATAGAAAGTTGTTCACAAGTATCTACACCAATAAAAATAGATGATTCTATGACTAAAAATTGCTTTCTTTTTTCACTATAGACAAAGTCTGTAGCTAAACAAACGGATCCAAATTTTTCTTTGACTTGATAAGCCAACTCTAACGCCTCCACAGGAATTTCTTTCTTCTCATAGTTCCCAGCACCAGAGGCACGAAAGTCACCCTTATTAGGGTATCGATAATATCCAAATAAATCGTTACCTATACAAATAATACGCAAATCATAGGTAGCATCATCAACAAACTCTTGAAAATAAACATAGTTTTTCTGATTAACGTATCTAAAATAAGTTTCTTTCCCTTTATAGGAAAAAATCTGATCTACATTTTTTTTAGCTTGCTCGTAATTTTCAATTTTATCTACGCCAAAAGATGCTGAACCAGTTGAAATTTTAGCAATTAGTGGGTAATTTGCCTGCTCTAGATAAGCAAGAACCTCTTCTTTACAATGACTAATAAAGGTAGGAATATGAGGTAAATTATATAGCTTATATAAATATGTTGCTCTTACTTTATCCTCATAGGACCATATTTCATCATAACTTGGCAAACTTTTTATTCCCATTTTCTCAAAAATGTAAATTTTACTTTTCGCAATATCTTGTGTAGAAGGATCTGAATCTGTATGCCAAACAATGAGATCAAATTTTTTTGCCTCTTCCATCCAATTCGACTTGAATGGATCATAATATTCATAGTAAATATTATTATTTTTTAAAAATCTTTCGTACTTTGGATAATAAGCACGCTCTTTAACTAAGCCAACATCTGCATAATTATCATCGTCTTTAACTAATCCTACTCGTATATTGACAGGATGTGTTAAAAGAACTTTTTCAGCCTCATTCAAATATTGATTCAATTGCGTCGTGTTCATTAAATCATTCTCAGATTTAATACGTCTTTTCAAATAAATTTTTTTTAACCAAGGTGTAGATAAAACCAACTCTCTAATATACATTTTCGACATAATAATCCCCAAACTTAATTAAAAAAATCAATAAGTTGCTCTTTACTTAAGGACCCTAATCCTAAGCTTTCTAAAGTACGTGATTTTTTAAAAAAATCATATTGAACCAACGATGAAGCTATAGTGATTAATGAGTTTGTTATGGGTGTATCTATCTTTAAAACTTTCCCTAGCATACTTAATAGACATAAACCATTTGCCACATCTTCATGTAAGTATCTCGTTGATAAAGAATCTGGTCCTTTTGGTCCACCTGTTTCTGCATATCCTTTAAAAACTTCATAGGAATCCATATTCAGATCATCTGCGTTACGAAATTTACAGGCATCTAAATAGGATAGTTTTTCCCCTTTAAATGCTTCAATAACTTTATTCTTTTCAGAATCTAAATCATGAATAAGATTCCAAATAGCAGGTGAGAATGACTCCTTATACATCCAAAACTCACCCTTCATCATTTCAATACGACTAGCAGACATAATTACCCCTATAGTATGAACAACTAGATTAGGGTTATGTAAAGCAGATTCTACCAAATTTTGTCTTTTAAACTTATAGGTATCAACCAGAGTAGAAATATATTGAAGACCTTCATCTGCTCTTGATTTTGGCAAAAATGAAACAGCATTACGTCTATTTTTAAATAATATTTTCACTACACCAGGTCTTTCTAATCTTGCATCATAAGGTGTCGATTCGCCCTCAGCATAGATAACTTTATTACCTATTCTTTTATATAAATATAGTGAGCCTAAATTTCCAGGAATTGTAAAAATAATTTTACAGGAATCTGGAATAAAAGAAGCTATTTTTTCAGCTACGCTTTCATGATGAATACTTTGAGTTAAAATTATAATGATTTCAACATCCCGCAAACCATCTTTAATATCTCTTGTTATTTTAAAAATTTTAACAAAACTTTGACTTTCGTCTAAATCATGCAACCAAATACCTTTTTGTTGACTAATTACATTAAAATTTTCTTCATGCAAGGATTTAGACGTCTTAATTAAGCTAATACTATGGCCTTGTTGAGTAAATTTTGCAGCCAATGCACAACCAGCATTTCCTGTTCCTAAAATAGCTATTCTCATTAAACTTCACCTAATTTTTTAAATTTTAGATAATATATATATGCAGTCACCCCCATTAGCAACTGAGCAATGGCAATATTTAATGCTCCTCCTAGAATGCCGAATGTTTTAATTAAAGGATATGAAGCAATTAATCCTAATATAGATATTAAAAATGTGTTTTTCATAACAATTTTATCATGCCCTCTTGGTATTAAGTAATTTGTTGAATACAAACTATACATCGCAACAAAAAATATACCTATCAATAGCAATATAAACACTAAAGAGGCATTATTGCCGGCTATTCCAACCCACTGAAATATGAATGGATGAACTATAGCCACAGAAGCAATTAATACCAGAAAAATCAGAGTATAAGCTTTAGAGAATAATTGAAATTTCTCTTTTTTCCTTAATAAATATGGAAAAAAAACTGTTGATACCACTGCATTAAAAACACTTACCATATTAACAATTTGTCTTATTGCACCAAAAAATCCAGCTATATTCTTCCCAAGAAGAATACCCACCAGAAAAGTTGTTGTATTATTGTAAAAATTGGGCATAAATTGATTAATAAATAATGGAAAACCATTTTTTAGATTATTTAAGGTTCCTTTTAATCCAATATTTAAAAAGCTTATCTGATAATTTTTTACAATAAGATAATTAGATATTATTGCAACCACTATAGAACTAAATCCGTAAAGCAGGGGATAAATCCAGTAATCTTGAGGATGTTTTATAAATAAAAAAACACCAACAGTGAAGAGACCTTTAACTATTAGATCCATAATCGTGATATATCGCATCTGCTCAATACCACGAAAAAACCATTCAGGAAAAAGTGTTTGACCTACTAAAATCAAGCACATGAAAAAATATACCAAAAGATCCTCTTTAAACTGAGGAATCCAAAAAATCAAAATAAATAATATAATCAATGACATTATTAGCAAATATATCTTTGAAATAATAGTTTTACTATAAATATAGCTAATTTTATTTTTATTATTTCTATTTTTTACAATTTCACGAGTAGCTGACAAATTAAAACCATAATCAGTAATTGCCTGAAAATAAGCAATTAGTGATAAGGCCAAAACAATTGCACCATATTGCTGAAATCCTAACACTTTAATTAAATAGGGAAGCGTGACAAAAGGAAGAATAGCATTGACCAACTTTAAAACAGATAATGAAAAAAAATTTTCCATTAGCCTTTTTACTTCACCAGATTTTAATAAGTAAGACAATTGTTTAAACATAAGTTTAATTTTTTAATGCCCTTACATACCAACTCATAGCCAATTCAATACCTTGATTAATTTTTTTGGTTGGCTCATAGCCTAATAGGCTTTGAATTTTGTTTATACTCGCTTGCGAATGTCGGACATCACCCACACGAAACTCTCTATAAATAGGTGCTTTGGTATAGGTCACACCATTTTCATTTAACGCAGCTTTAATGGCATTAAACAAATCATTCAGCGTGGTCCGATCCCCCACTGCTACATTATAAACCTGATTTTTAGCTTCATCATTTTGCGTAGTAGCTGCCAGAATATTGGCCTGCACTGTATTTTCAATAAAACAAAAGTCACGACTGGTTTCACCATCACCATTAATAAAAACATCATCGCCTGCAATCATGGCAGCAGTCCATTTAGGAATTACTGCAGCATAAGCACCATTCGGGTCTTGACGTTTTCCAAACACATTAAAATAACGCAAACCAATAGCCTTAAAACCATAAGTCCTTGCAAATACATCTGCGTATAACTCATTCACATATTTGGTCACCGCATAAGGCGAAAGCGGGTTACCAATATTTTCTTCCACTTTAGGCAATGCCGGGTGATCACCATAGGTAGAACTACTGGCGGCATAAGTAAAGCTGTCAACATTCGCATCACGGGCTGCCACTAACATATTTAAAAAACCTGTAATATTGGCTGCATTAGTCGTAATCGGGTCTGCAATAGAACGTGGTACAGAGCCTAAAGCTGCTTGATGCAATACATAGTCCACATTTGTACAGGCTTTTTGGCAATCTTCTAGGTTACGGATATCACCCTCATAGAACTTAAAGTTTGCCCATTGCTCTGCACTCACCAAGTTTTGAACTTCGTCCAAATTATGCTGATGACCTGTGGCGAAGTTATCTAAACCCACAACTCTCTGATTCAGCTTAAGTAAAGTTTCTAACAAGTTTGAGCCAATAAAACCCGCTACGCCTGTCACTAACCAAGTTTTTGGTGCTTGTTGTAATTGCTCACATACTGTTTGATATTGACTCATGAACTTGTCATTCCTTATTTTTTATTTATTTCCACTTTACTTAAAGTCGAATATCGGCTTCTTTCGCGTCTAGCACATATTTTAAATCATAGAGTACATGCGCTTGTTTACCCAAAGCACGAATTTTCGCTGCCCCCATCTGTTTAAACTGCTCATGCGCCACCGCTAAAATAATCGCATCATAGCTATTGTCGCTTACAGACTGTACAGGGCGAATGCCATATTCATGCTCGGCTTCCTGCACATCTACCCAAGGGTCATATACATCTACATCTATTTGATATTCTTTCAGTTCAGTCACAATATCAATAATTTTTGTATTACGAATATCTGGGCAATTTTCTTTAAAACTTAAGCCCAAGACTAAAACCTTAGCACCTTCCACCTGAATTTTCTTTTTAATCATCCCTTTGACGAGCTGAGTCACTACATAAGCGCCCATACCATCATTTAAACGACGACCCGCTAAAATAATTTCAGGATGATAACCAATAGACTGTGCTTTATGGGTTAAATAATATGGATCTACCCCAATACAATGCCCACCGACTAAACCTGGACGGAAAGGTAAAAAATTCCACTTGGTTCCCGCAGCCTGCAACACCGCTTCAGTATCTATACCCAACTTATTAAAGATCACAGCCAATTCATTAATTAAAGCAATATTCACATCACGCTGGGTATTTTCAATCACCTTGGCTGCTTCAGCCACTTTTATACTCGCAGCTTTATGTGTACCTGCTTCAATCACAAGGTTATAAACTTGGTCTACAAAATCTGCCACTTCTGGGGTAGAGCCTGAAGTGATTTTTAAAATATTGGTGACTCGGTGTAGCTTATCACCTGGATTAATCCGTTCTGGGCTATAGCCTGCAAAAAAATCCTGATTAAACTTTAAGCCTGACACTTGTTCCAAAACTGGAATACAGGCTTCTTCAGTTGCCCCTGGGTAAACGGTAGACTCATACACCACCACATCGCCTTTTTTAAGCACTTTCCCAATACTGGTAGAGGCTTTAATAAGTGGGGTTAAATCAGGTTGTTTAAATTCATCAATTGGGGTTGGAACAGTCACAATAAAAAAATTGCAGCTGCGTAAGTCATCTAAATTGGCTGAGTAACTTAAATGTGTCGCTTGTTTAAGTTCTTCTGGCGACACTTCTAAAGTGTGATCTTGCCCACTTTGTAATTCTTGTATGCGTTTTTGATGGATATCAAAACCAACCACTGGCAATTTTTTTCCGAATTCAACTGCCAAAGGTAAACCGACATAGCCTAAACCAATAACGGCAATTTTTAGCTCAGAGAGTTGTAGCATTTTAGCGCCTTTAAATTTATATCTGTATTTTATGAAGAATGAATCTTTCGGCAGGAATACTAGCAGAAATTTATGAAATTTCTATTATGATTTGTGCTCAAATTAGTTGAAAGATGCATCAGTGTATAGTTTTTATGACTATTCAACTTTTTTAATTTAGATTAAATTCACAATTTGCGATTTTTATCATTTTTTTGCAAAGAGTTTGACAGAATCTGCAAAATGATTACAAATTGCTATGTACCTATTTGACAAGTTCGGTAAAATGGCAGCAATTGATTTAAAAGATTTTAAAAATTAATAATGGAATCTCGCGTGCGACACTTTCAACTGGCTGTTTTATTGGCATGTGGCATTGCCACGACGGGGTGCGCTGTCACCTCTGGCTTACAAACTTATGACTTACCAAATGAAGGGGTCTATACCACCGACTTGGGTACAGCGGTCAATGTGATTAAACTCACCCAAGACTCAATGCTTGCGGTGCAGCCTGCGGTTCACAATATTCAACAAGACTATGCACATTTATTTCATACACCACAGCGTCAATACACCTTAAGTTCAGGCGATATTCTTTCTATTTATTTATGGGCATATCCTGAAATTACACCACCAACCAATACCATTAGTAACGAAAAAGCCGTTGAGTCCAATGGTTATCAAATTGACTCACAGGGTTATATTCAATTTCCTATTATCGGGCGTTATAAAGCCGCAGGTAAATCTTTAGCACAAGTGAACCGCGAGTTGCGCGGACAATTGGCGCGTTATTTAAAAACGCCAGATGTGATTGTGCGGGTGTTGTCTTACCAAGGGCAGCGATACTCGGTACAAGGCAATGTCATGAAAGGTGGGCAGTTCTATTTAAATGATCAACCGATCAGTGTATATACCGCTTTAGGTATGGCAGGCGGGGTCAATGCTCAACAAGGTGACAATGCTTCTATGACTTTAGTGCGTCAGGGGCGTAGCTATCAACTCAATACCGTAGAGTTGGAAAAAGCAGGCTTGTCATTGCACAACTTACTCATCCAGCCGAATGACACCTTGTATGTCAACAACCGTGAAAATCAAAAAATTTATGTGATGGGTGAGTCGGGTAAAAATCAATCGCTCCCTATGCGCGATCAAGGCATGAGCTTAAGCGATGTATTGGGTGAAAGCTTGGGCTTAAACCCACTGTCTGCCAGCCGCAGTAAAATTTATGTGGTCCGTAGCCAGCCGAATGCAGCACATACCGAAGTCTATCACATGGATTTAACCAGCATTGCAGACTTTGGCTTGGCTAATCAGTTTAAAATGCGTAGCAATGATATTGTGTATGTCGATGCTTCAGGCTTGGCCCGCTGGCAACGTGTCGTGAATCAGATGATTCCGTTCTCTAGTGTGCTTTATCAACTAGATAATTTGGGTAAATAATGAAAATTAATCACATTTTGGTGGTGTGTATTGGCAATATTTGCCGTAGCCCCATGGCAGAATACTTTTTAAAACAGCAATATCCACAGTTGCATATTGAATCTGCGGGTATTTCAGGTTTGGTTGGTCATGCAGCCGATGACAAAGCCCGTTTATGTATGCAACGTCACGGCATCGACATGAGTCCACACGTGGCAAAAAAGCTCAATGCAGACTTAATTAAAAAAGCCGACCTGATTTTAGTGATGAGCCAAAATCAACAAAAGCATGTGGAACAAACCTGGCCCTTTGCCAAAGGCAAAACTTTTAGATTGGGGCATTGGCAAAGTAAAAACGTTGCTGACCCCTATCAGCACGATCAGGCCGTATTTGATGAGACCTGTGCGTTAATTCAAGCCTGCATTGCCGACTGGAAAAAATATATCTAGTTTCTTGATATTCAGCTTTTTTTAAAATTCTACTTTTTTTGATATTTAAACTATGAGCCAAACCGCCAACACCGAAGACACCATTGATTTAAAGGAATTATTTTTCTCCTTAATCGCACAATGGAAACTGATTATTCTTTGCGTTCTACTCAGTGTAGTCTGCGCTTTACTGTATTTAAGAACCACACCAGACACCTATGCAGTAGATGCCTTAGTACAGGTCGAAGACAGCAAAGGTGCCTCTGCAGCGTTATTGGGTGATCTGTCCAATATGATTGAGCAGAAATCACCTGCACAAGCTGAAATTGAAATTTTAAAATCACGTTTGGTGTTGGGCAGCGTGATTGATCATCTAAATTTAAATATTCGCGTTTCGGGTACAGAAGACAGTTTCTGGAATCGTTTAATTGCCAAGCATGAATATGACAGTGAATATTCATCTCAGTCAGTGCTATTTAAAGACAATCAAAAAAGTTTTGATATCCGCCAGTTCGATATCCCGCAATATTTTCAAGATAAAAAATTAATTTTAAAATTTGCACAAGGCAAATACAGCCTAACCGATGCAGCAACCGAACAGGTGGTTTTTTCTGCACCTTTAAACCAAGCCAGTCAATTACAGTCTGAATTTGGGCTGTGGAAAGTCGCAATTTTTAGTCAAGACAGCTTTAACACTGCCTATAACATCCAAAAGCAAAGCCTGCCTGCTGCCATGAAAAGCTTAACTGCCAACTATTCAGTAGCAGAAAAAGGCAAGTTAACAGGCGTGTTGGGGCTGAATTACCAAGGGTCAGACAAACAACACATTACCCAAGTACTGAATGCCATTTTAGCAGCGTATAGCCAACAAAATATTGAGCGTCGTAGTGCAGAAACAGCACAGACCTTAAAGTTTTTGGAAGACCAACTCCCAGAACTGAAACAACAATTAGATGTGGCAGAACGTGAATTTAACCGTTTCCGCCAACAGTTTAATACAGTCGATGTGACCAAAGAATCTGAGTTGTATTTAACCCAAAGTATTACTTTGGAAACCCAAAAAGCGCAGTTAGAGCAACAAGTGGCTGAAGCTGCGGCCAAGTACACCAACGAACACCCTGTCATGCAGCAAATGAATGCGCAACTGGGGGCAATTAACAAACGCATTGCAGAGTTAGACGGCACGCTCAAACGCTTACCAGAATTACAACGCCAATATTTACAACTGTTCCGTGAAGTAGAAGTCAAACAACAGCTGTATACAGGCTTGCTTAACTCTTACCAACAACTGCGGATTGCTAAAGCAGGTGAAATTGGCAATGTGCGTATTGTCGATACTGCGGTAGAGCCGATTGAGCCAATTAAACCAAAAAAATTACAAATTCTGATTTTGTCCGTTTTCTTGGGTGGTTTTCTGGGCACATTGTTGGCCTTACTGCGTAATATGTTGCGCTCAGGTATTAAAGACTCGAATCAAATTGAAAATGAACTGGATTTACCTGTTTATGCCACTGTGCCACATTCACCTGTGCAAGAAAGCCTTATTAAAATTCTGAAAAAGAAAAAGAATATTCCTATTCTTGCGGTTAAAAATAGTAATGATATTGCCATTGAAAGCCTGCGCAGCATGCGTACTGCCATTCACTTTGCCTTAAGCAGTGCCAAAAACAATATCATTATGATTTCTGGCCCTGCACCAGAATTGGGTAAATCGTTTATTTCAACTAACTTAGCGACTATTTTGGCGCAAAGTGATAAGCGCGTATTATTGATTGATGCCGATTTACGTCGTGGTTATATGCACAAATACTTTAATTATGACCCTAAGCCTGGCTTAACCGAATACCTGAATGGTCAGCAAGAGTTAGGCAGCATTGTACGCAGTACTGAAGTTGAAAATTTAAGCATCATCAGTCGCGGCAAAAGCCCTGCCAATCCTTCAGAGTTGTTGAGTACGCAAAAATTTGCAGACATGCTCACGCACTTGTCGAGCCAGTTTGACCATATTCTGATTGATACCCCGCCAGTTCTTTCCGTCACCGATGGGATTATTATTTCACAATATGCAGGTGTGAATTTAGTGGTGGCACGTTATGCCAAGACGCAAATGAAAGAGCTTGAACTGACTGTCAACCGCTTTGAACAAACTGGCGTGAAAGTCAACGGCTTTATTTTAAATGATATTCAACGTGAAGCGGGCGGTTATGGCTATGGCTATAACTATGCTTATGCCTATAAAGCCAATAAGGATGATGATTAATTCGAAGTGATCGGTGGGCTAAAATCAGCCCACCGTCCCGATATTCCCCAGCCTTTGCAAAGGTGAGTTATATGCTCGTGCTAGCCTCCCCCTTGAAAAAAGGTGAGCCATATATGGCGTAAGGAGGGGATTAAAAAATCTAAAACGTGAGCTATATATAGCAAAAGCCACCAACGTTAAAATCCCTCCTAACCTCCCTTTAAAAAAGGGAGGAATGTTTCATTACAAAGCCTCTGCTTGTGCTAGCCTCCCCTTTGAAAAAGGTGAGCTATATGCTCGTGCTAGCTTCCCCCTTTGAAAAAGGGGGATGGAGGGGGATTAAAAAAATCTAAAAAGATGAGCTATGTATGTCACAAGAAAGCTAATTAAAAATAAACCACTTTTTAAAACAAAGAATAAAAAACCATGCAACCTTATAATAAAAATTTAAAACATAACGCACGACAGTTAAGAAACAATATGACCGAAGCCGAGCAGAAACTCTGGTTACGACTGCGCCAAAAACAAATCTTAGGCTTACAGTTTTATCGGCAAAAGCCTATTTTGAATTTTATTGTAGATTTTTACTGTCCTGCGGCAAATTTAATTATTGAATGTGATGGCAGCCAACATTTAAACGAAAAAGGCTTAAAGTACGATCTATTGCGTGATCAGGTTTTGGCACAATTAAATTTAACTATTTTAAGATTCAATAATTTACAAATTTTACATGAACTCGATGCAGTCATCCAAACCATTGAAAATGTGATTTTAAGTCGACACGCTGATAATCCCTCCTAGCCTCCCTTTAAAAAGGGAGGAACTCCACCATTTACATAAGAATTTTCTTTTGAAATTTACAACACTACTCAACAATTCACATTGCAAAAAACCACGTAAAAACCTATGTTGGTTACATTATATAAACCCTGAGAATGTATAAGAATGATTGCACCTAAAGCACTGCTGGTAACACTGGCATTAAGCTCATCCTTAAGCTTTGCCCAAGGCATTGTCTTAAACGACCAAAACTTACGTACCGATTTAAACTGGCTAAATCAGCAAGGTGTTATTCAAATCAGTACTTCAACTTGGCCTATGAGTGGTGATGAAATTCAACGTGCACTTTCTCAAGCCAAAGTCAGCAATACCAATCAGCAAAAAGTCATAGATGCAGTGGTGGCACATTTAAGTGCCAATAACCAACTGCTCAAAGCCTCTTTTTTTGCAGAAACAGATCAAAAGCATATTCCACAAGCCTTTGGCGACCAACAAAAAGCACAATATCAAGCAGGTTTAGAGCTCAATGCTGGTAATCAGCACTGGGATGCTAAAATTCGAGTCAATGCAGAAAAAGACCCACAGATTGACCATGACCAAGATGTCAATATTGAAGGTTCGTACATTGCAGCCAAGCTTTGGAATCAATGGCTCATCGCAGGGCAAATTCCAACCTATTGGGGCCCTGCGCATGACGGTAGTTTAATTCGTGGTGATGCTAGCCGCCCAATCTATGGCATTACTGCGCAGCGGGCAGAACAGACTGCTTTTAGCAGCAAATGGCTGTCCTGGATTGGGCCATGGCAATATCAAGCCTTTGCCGGACAACTAGATGACTACGATGCTGTACCTGATGCTAAGTTGATTGGTTTACCTTTGCCTTATTTGGAACTGGGTGCTTCGCGAGCTATTCAATGGGGGGAGAAGGACGACCTGAAAGCCTGAGTTCAATTTGGGATGCTTTTGTCGGGAATAAAGACAATGGCGGCACAGGTGAACCTGATCCATCAAATCAAATTGCGGGTTTTGATGCACGCTTAAATCTACAACCATTGCTACAAGTCCCAATGGGAATGTATGCACAATATGTTGGTGAAGATGAAGCCGGCGGCTTACCGGCCAAAAAAATGTATTTGGCTGGAGTCGATTATTCCTCTAGCTATAATAATATGCCTTTTCAGCTATATACCGAATGGGCAGACACCCGTACTAATGGCAAAGCCCAAGGTATTTCTTATAATCACAGTGTATATACCGATGGTTTTTACCAGCATGGTTACCCATTAGCGCATGCGATGGGTGGTGATGGTCAAATGATTTCTGTGGGTGGTGATATTCGTTTCGATCGCCTGAATCGTGTTAATGCACGAGTACTGTTTGCCAAGTTGAATGAATCCACCCGAACTACTAATTTAGCTTTTCCAGCGCAAGATAATTTAAAAGCTGTTGATGTGAGCTGGACCCATTATCTACGTCCCGATATTCCACTAAAATTAAATGGCTGGATCAGTAATTCAGACCTATATGGTAATGATGGCGGTGCATCGATTGGAATTGAATTTCCTTTAGAAAAAGGCTTATTTTCCTACTAAGTTCTTTGCAAAAGATACTTTTAGTTGTGACAATCATTGTTGCTAGACATTCTCGAACAATGATTAAAAGCTAAAATAAAACTCTACCAAACGGCGATGTTTGCTTGCTAAAAAACCACCCGTTCTACAAGATTTCTTAAAATTTTCTGCTAAGATGGACTGAACCTCAACGATAACATTAGATTGGACAAATACATGAGTAAGGCCTTACCGATTGCCGTCGCTGTTCTTTTAGGCGGTGCCGCGCTAGTACCTGTTTACTATGCAACTCAAAACCCTGCTACTCAAACTACAAAAGCATCTAAAGATGCCTCTGCTGTCTCTAAAATCAGCTATGCACTCGGTTATGAAGTGGCGCATCAGACTCCTCCTGAGCTGGACATTAACAGTTTTGTGACCGGTGTACGTGAAGGACATGCGCGTTCTGCACCTGCCTATACGGAAGAAGAATTACAGGCAGCTTATGAGCAGTTCCAGAAAGAAATGCAACAAAAGCAGCTTGATAGTGCAAAACAGGCTCAAGCTTCAAGTGATACTTTCCTGACTGAAAATGCGAAAAAAGCAGGTATTAAAACAACTGCTTCCGGCTTACAGTACCAAGTCACGAAAGAAGGTACAGGTAAACAGCCAAAAGCCTCTTCAATTGTGAAAGTACATTACACTGGTAAACTGGTAGATGGCACTGTATTTGACAGTTCAGTAGAACGCGGTGAACCGATCGAGTTTCCATTAAATCAAGTCATTCCAGGCTGGACTGAAGGTCTGCAGCTGATGAAAGAAGGCGGTAAGGCAACTCTATATATTCCGTCAAATCTGGGTTATGGTGAACAGGGTGTCCCTGGTACGATTCCTCCGCATAGCACTTTGATTTTTGATGTGGAATTAATCGAAGTAAAATAATACAAATAGGGAGAGCGACCAGCTCTCCTTTATTTTTGAGAATTGATAATGAAAATACAAATCAGTTTAATGGTTTTGCTGCTCAGTTCAGGCAGCCTTTTTGCTAAAGAGATCAATAATACAAGTAGTGAAGCTGAGAAGATTGGCTACAGCTTTGGTTATCTGATGGGTCGCAGTAATGCAGACACTTTAAAGGATCTTGATTTAGATGCATTTAGCCAGGGCTTAAAGACAGCCGCTGCTGGACAAAAATCCAGTTTAAGCGATGAAGAAATGACCCAAGTGCTGACTCAGTATAAACGTCAAAGTGATGCCAAAGAACTGATTGTGCTGAAACAGAAAGCTGAAGAAAATGCCAAAGCTGGCAAAGCATTCTTGCAGGAAAATGCGAAAAAGCCAGGCGTTAAAACTACCAAATCTGGTCTGCAATACCTGGTACTGAAAGAAGGTAAAGGGAAATCACCAAGTGCTAACAGTAATGTCCGTGTGCATTATGAAGGTCGCCTGATTGATGGTACCGTTTTTGACAGTTCGATTGCCCGCCAGCAGCCAGTCGATTTCCGTACCACCCAAGTGATTACTGGCTGGACAGAAGGCTTACAGCTGATGAAAGTCGGTGCTAAATACCGCTTCTTTATCCCCGCTGATCTGGCCTATGGACAGATTGGTTCGGGAGATATCATTGAACCAAATAGTACCCTGATTTTTGATATCGAATTACTGGAAATTATTAAATAAAAATTCCTTTAATTGTAAAAGTTAAAAAGAGAGGCAAATTATTTGCCTCTCTTTTTTTGTACTGATGAGAAACGAATTAGTTGGAGCTTTTCATGTATATTCATAGCAGTTTTGCTATTTTATAGTTTAATCAAAATATTCAACAACAATAGAGGACTTCAGCATGGCAGCAATCAAGACCCGCGAAATTCAATATACTGCGCAGGATGGCAGCACTTTGATTGGTTATTTTGCCGCACCGGAAACTGATGCACCTGTAGCCGGTGTTATCGTGGCACCCGAATGGTGGGGCCGCAATGACTATACTGAACAGCGTGCCCGTGAACTGGCGGAACATGGGTATGCCGCGCTGGCAATTGATATGTATGGTGACAAGAAAGTAACCACCAACTCTGATCAGGCCTATCAATGGATGATGCAGACGTTTGAAGATCCGGACACTATCGTGAACCGTGCGAAAGCTGCTTTAGATACTTTGGCGGCACAGGATGAAGTCAATCCGGAAAAACTGGCTGCGATTGGTTTCTGCTACGGTGGTAAAGTGGCTCTGGATCTGGCTCGCTCAAATGCACCGTTAAAAGCTGTGGCTACTTTCCATGCCAACCTGTCTCCTAAAGCACCTGCACAGGAAGGCCAGGTACAGGCAGAAATTCTGGTCCTACATGGCGAAAAGGACAGTATGGTGAGCCTGGATGATGTCGCCAGCTTTAAAGAAGAAATGCAGGCGGCTAAGGTCGAGCATAATGTGATTGTATTTGAAAATGCCAAGCATGGATTCAGTAACCCGCTGGCGGATGAGCGCGCCAAGGCCAATGGTGTCGATCTGGGCTACAATGCTGAAGCAGAGAAACAAAGTTTGGCTGCCATGTATGAATTACTAGCACGACAACTCGCCTAATAACAGATAAATTGATCCGGCTCATGATCGAGCTGGGTCATACATGAAAAAAATAAATTCAATGAAAGGAGCCAATATCATGACTGAAAATAACTGCCCGTACTGTAATTTTGACGAATACGATATTCTGGCTAAAAATGATTTTGCTGTCGTGTTACCTGAACCCAACTCCCTGTCCAAAGGACATTATATAGTTACTCCATTACGTCATGTGGCGTCATTTTTTGAAATCACAGATAAAGAACGTAAGAGCATGATGTCCTTACTTGAACAGGCTCGTAATGAATTGCAATTACGCTATCAGCCTTCCGGTTTTCATGTCGGGTTTAATGATGGCGAAGTATTTCAGGAAAAATCAGAACATTTACACATTCATATTATCCCACGTTATGAAGGCAAGGTATTAAAGCTGGATGCACGCTGGGGCATTGAAGAATAAGAATTTAAATTTTTTTCCCGAGTGAATGCTTTTCGAAGTGTTCACTTGTCCCTTCCATTTATTCATTTTTACTCTTTTTCAGTCTTGCTGTTTTAGCAGACTTTTCATCTTTTAGCTGGGTCTCTTCAGTTATACTAGGCCTCGTTTTCCAGTTTGTTCTATCTTCATGTTTGTATTTTCAGATGCCCTTTTAGAATGGTTTGATGTGCATGGCCGTCATGATTTGCCGTGGCAAGTGGCTGATGATCCCTATAAGGTCTGGGTCTCTGAAATCATGCTACAGCAGACTCAGGTCAAAACCGTGCTGCAATATTTTGAGCGGTTTATTCAACGTTTTCCGACAGTACAGGACTTAGGTACAGCTTCTTGGGATGAAGTCGCACCCTATTGGGCTGGGCTGGGCTATTATGCCCGTGCCCGCAATTTGCATAAGGCAGCCGGTATTGTAGCAAGGCAGGGGCATTTCCCGACGAGCCTGGAAGAATGGATCGCCCTGCCCGGCATTGGCCGCTCAACCGCGGGAGCCTTAATGTCTTTGGGTTTACGTCAGTACGGCGTGATCATGGATGGTAATGTCAAACGGGTGCTGGCACGATTTTTTGCGATCGAAGATGATCTGTCTAAACCGGTTCATGAACGTGCCTTGTGGGAGCTTGCTGAACAGCTTTGCCCGGTTGAACGGAATCATGACTATACCCAGGCGATTATGGATCTCGGTGCGACCGTCTGTGCTCCGAAAAAGCCTTTATGCCTGTATTGTCCAATGCAGCAACATTGCAAGGCACATCAACAGGGTCTGGAAAATGAATTGCCCTTTAAAAAAGCCAAAAAGCCGGTACCGGTCAAAGCAGCTCAAGTGCTGTTGATCCAGTCAGGTGATGAATGGCTATGGCAGCAACGTCCTAATAGTGGTCTTTGGGGCGGGCTTTGGTGTCTGCCAATTATTGAAGACACTCATACATTTGAACAACTGTGCCAGCAACTGGGTCTGAAAAATCTCGTACAAAAGATCCAGATCAGCCACAGTTTCACCCATTTTACCTGGCAGCTTGAAGCCATGGTTTTTGCAGTCGATGCAGATCAGCAGGAACATCTGGCGATTGAGTTACAGGGCTTCTGGATGAACCCGGAAACTGCGGTCAATGCAGGTATTCCAACCGCCATGAAAAAATTGATTTCTACCGTAAATTTATGACATAGTCTGGAACAAGAAGAATCATACTGGCCTCATTTAAGGATAAATATTTTGCGCCATTCTCTTGCGTTTGTCGGGCTTTCTTTGGTGATGTTATTTCTGGTGGCGTGTAGTAGCGCACCGAAACATCCTTCTGCGGTTCAACTTAATCCGGCACTGGTCAAAAAACTGAATCATATGCGTATGCCCTCTTCTCTGCCGATTCCGGTAGATCGGGTTCAGGCTCGTGAATTGAAAGATACTTGGGGAGCTTCGCGTAGTAGTGGCCGTTTGCATGAGGGCATTGATATTCTGGCTCCACGTGGAACCAAGGTTCGTAGTGCGACGCCTGGTCTGATCGCGGATTTACGGAATAACAATTTGGGTGGTAAAGTAGTCTGGATTCTGGGTCCAGGTGGTGCCTGGCATTATTATGCACATCTGGATGGTCATAAGCGTGGCCTGAAAGTTGGTGACTATGTCAAAAAGGGCGATGTCATTGGTTATGTCGGTAATACTGGCAATGCCCGGCATACTGCGCCACATCTGCACTATGGTCTTTATTTAAGTGGTAAGGGCCGTGGTGTCGTTAACCCTTATCCATATTTACGTTAATTTTAGGAAGTTTACATGTCAGAAGCGTTGATCAACCGTCTGGTCGAATTTGCAGAATCAGGCAATCAACAGAAAATCGTGCTCAATGGCCAGACCTATCAGGGCTGGATCATGGAAATTACCGAAGAGGCGCTTCTGATCAGTACCGGTTATGCCGACAAAAGTGGTAAGGATATGTGGATCCAGTTCAGTGATCTGCAGCAGGCAGAACTCTCCTACTGGGATAATCAGCAAGATCAGTGGACGACATTTAAATTATAAGATAATCAAAAAAGGAGCATCCCTTGACGATCCAACGCTGTGGCTGGTGCTCTAATGATCCCCTCTATACTGCCTACCATGATCAGGAATGGGGACAGGCGCTGCATGATGAAAAACGCCTATTTGAAATGCTGTGTCTGGAAGGGCAGCAAGCCGGTTTAGCCTGGATTACTGTACTCAGAAAACGTGAATCTTATCGCAAACATTTCTTTCAATATTCGATTGAAACGATTGCTTCTTTTACAGATGAGCAACTCACCGCAAAACTGCAAGATGCTAGTCTAATTCGGCATATCGGTAAACTGACTGCGATTCGTGATAATGCCCGGGCCTGGCAACAGCTTAAATCTCAAGAAATTGATGTGGTCACATGGTTGTGGTCCTTTGCCCAGCGGCCCCGATTGAATAATGATGTGGCAGATTATCGTCAGGCTCCGGCACAAACCATTGAAAGCCAGAACATGTCCAAAGCCTTAAAAAAAGCAGGCTTTAAGTTTGTCGGTCCTACGATCTGTTATGCCTTTATGCAGGCAGTTGGCATGGTCGATGACCATGAAAATCACTGTTACTTTAAAACAATATCCTCCCATTCAAATAAGAGCTGAATCTATGTCCACTAATACTATTCAAGCCTATGCCGCAATGTCTGCCGGTGCTGCTCTGGAACCTTATCAATTTGATGCAGGTGAACTTCAGCCGCATCAGGTCGAAGTGAAAGTTGAATACTGCGGCCTATGCCATTCTGATATTTCAGTACTCAATAATGACTGGGGATCTTCAGTATATCCTGTGGTGGCCGGACATGAAGTCATTGGAACCATTACACAACTGGGTTCTGAAGCCAAAGGTCTAAAAGTAGGTCAACGTGTCGGTATTGGCTGGACTGCGGAAAGCTGCCAACATTGCGATCCTTGTATTTCAGGCCAGCAAGTGCTGTGTACCGGTGGTCAGGTTGCAACCATCGTCGGTCATGCAGGCGGTTTTGCGGATAAAGTCCGTGCTGGCTGGCAATGGGCAATTCCCTTACCCGAAGATCTGGACCCAGAAAGTGCAGGTCCCCTGCTCTGTGGCGGGATTACTGTATTTGATCCGATTCTGAAACATCAGATTCAGGCTATTCACCACGTCGGTGTCATTGGTATTGGCGGTTTGGGACATATGGCGATCAAGCTGTTGAAAGCATGGGGTTGTGAAATTACCGCCTTTACTTCAAATCTGGATAAAACCGATGAGCTGAAAGCTATGGGTGCAGACCATGTAGTGAATAGTCGTGACCCAGCAGCGCTTAAACCGCTTCGTGGTAAATTTGACCTATTAATGAGTACTGTAAATGTCACACTAGACTGGCAGGCTTATTTATCAACACTGGCACCAAATGGTACTGTACATATGCTGGGCTTACCATTGGAACCCATGCAAATTTCTGCAGGTTCACTGATTGGTGGTGCTAAATCAGTGACTGGCTCGCCAACAGGTTCACCAGCAGCTTTACGTCAGTTATTAAAATTTGCGGCACGTAAAAATATTGCGCCACAAATTGAGTTATTCCCAATGTCGGAAATTAATGCTGCGATTGAACGTCTGCACTCAGGCAAAGCCCGTTACCGGATTGTACTTAAAGCCGATTTCTAATTTTTACTAATCATCAGTAAATCTAGATCTGCCCTAGCATCATGTTAGGGCAGATTTTTTTATGGCTGTATTTGCAAATAATTGGTTTATAAATATTTAGCCAGCTTCTGAGCCAGAAATTCAATAAATAGATGTACCCGTTTAGGCAAATGCTCCTGACGGTAATAGACCGCATGAATTTTTTGATAATGTAGCTCAATCTGCTCTTCAAATAGCGCCTCTAAACGACCCGCCTGCAAATCGTCCTCGACCAGAAAGCGTGACAGACAAGTAATACCCACCCCATATAAAGCCAATTGACGAACCGTTTCCCCATTGGGTGCTCTAATCTTTGGCTTTACAATGATAGGTTCGCCATCCAGCCGAATCGGCCAGGTGTTCAAATGCGTAGGCTGGCTAAAACCTAGCAAAGTGTGCTCCGATAAATCTGCCACTGATTGCGGTCTGCCTTTCTGCTGTAAATATTCAGGACTGGCCACAATATACAAACGGCTGCGGCATAATAATCTGGCATGCAGGCTGGAATCATGCAG
Source organism: Acinetobacter sp. GFQ9D191M (assembly GCF_011174875.1). Lineage (NCBI taxonomy): Bacteria > Pseudomonadati > Pseudomonadota > Gammaproteobacteria > Moraxellales > Moraxellaceae > Acinetobacter > Acinetobacter sp. GFQ9D191M. The sequence goes on along the minus strand of NZ_JAALGV010000052.1, from coordinate 5,026 downwards.
TTCTCCAAAGCGGATCGCGACATCGGTTTTATGTTCCAGCAGATCAATCACCTGATCATGATTATTTAGTTCAATTTCGATGTGGGGATAATGCTGCATAAATTCCTGAATTAGCGGCACGATTACATGCAGTACAAAAGGTGTCGCTGAATCGACCCGAATCAATCCTGAAGTATCACTATCTGATTTCAGTAAGGCATCTTCAGCTTCTGCCAGATCATTGAGAATTTTGCGTGCCTTTTCTAGAAATAGCTGGCCCTCTTGAGTCAGTTTGAGTTTACGTATGGTTCTTTCTAAAAGAGTGACATTTAATTTATTTTCCAGACGTTGCAGCGCCCGACTGACACCCGAAGTGGTTTGTCCCAAACGTTCTGCCGCCATGACGATAGAACCACTATCCACAATGGTGACAAAAGCCTGTAATTCTTCAATCGTTGATTTCATTTGTCACTCTTTTGTTGATTTTCGGTCAATAATATTTTGCAAATTCAGCTATTTTTTCGCAACAATAAAAAGCACACAATACTTAACATCGAAAATACTTAAAGATTAAAGCTATGAATATTGTTCCTCAATTTGGTGTCGGTACCTTTCGCCTGTCTGGACAGACCGTCATTGATTCAGTCAAAACAGCATTGGAAGTCGGTTATCGCGCTGTAGATACGGCACAGATTTATGCCAATGAAGCGGAAGTGGGTCAGGCTATTGCAGAAAGCCAAGTTAATCGTAACGAGCTGTTTATTACTACCAAAATCTGGACAGATCATTACGCACCAGACAAATTAATTCCAAGCCTCAAAGAGAGTCTGCATAAATTGCGTACCGATGCAGTCAATCTGACGCTCATTCACTGGCCTGCACCTCGTTTAGGCGTTCAAATTCCTGAGCTAATGCAGACTTTATTAGAAGCCAAACAGCAAGGTCTGACTGAGCATATCGGTGTGTCCAATTTCAATATTGAGCTGACCCAACAAGCCATTGATACGATTGGTCTGGAGCATATCGCCACCAACCAGATTGAACTCAGTCCTTATTTACAAAATCAGCGTCTGGTCAGTTTCCTACAATCTCAGAATATTGATGTCACCTCTTATATGACACTGGCTTATGGCAAAGTACTGAATGATCCTGTTCTGCAAGGAATTGCTGCCCAGCATCAGGCTTCGACTGCACAAATTGCACTGGCTTGGGTCTTACAAAAAGGCTTTGCGGTGATTCCATCTTCAACCAAACGTGAACATCTGCTTGCCAATCTGGCAGCGCAGGAGATACAGCTGACCCAGGAAGAAATGGCCTTGATCAGCACCCTGGAGTGTAATGGGCGCGAAGTCGATCCGGACCAGCTTGCACCTATCTGGGACTAAGCAGAAACCATGAAAATTAATTTTCCTTTGCTTGCACTGGCGGTTGGCGCCTTTGCAATTGGTACCACTGAATTTTCTCCTATGGGTTTTCTGCCAGAAATCGCCCGCGATCTGGAAATTTCTATTCCTCGTGCCGGGATGCTAATCAGTGCCTATGCCTTAGGGGTAATGCTGGGTGCACCGCTAATGACCCTCTGGTTAAGCCGTTATTCCAAACGTAAGTCTCTCATTTTATTGATGGCGATTTTTACGATTGGCAATATTCTGGCGACATTAGCGCCTAATTATCTGGGGCTGATGGGGGCACGCATCATCACCAGTCTGAACCATGGTGCTTTCTTCGGAATTGGTTCGGTTGTCGCGGCCAGTGTCGTTCCAAAAGATAAACAGGCCAGTGCCGTGGCCATGATGTTTATGGGCCTGACCATTGCCAATATTGGCGGGGTGCCACTGGCAACCTGGATAGGACAACACATTGGTTGGCGTATGGCTTTTCTAGGTATTTCCCTGCTTGGTTTGTTGACCATGTTCTCCCTATGGAAAGCCTTGCCAGAAGGCCAAAGCAGTCAGAAACCGGATGTAAAGCAGGAGCTGCAAGTCCTGACTCGCCTGCCTGTTGTTTTAGCTTTATTGACCACCGTAATGAGTGCGGGAGCCATGTTTGCTCTTTATACTTATATTGCGCCAAGTCTGCAAAGCTTTACTAAAGCCTCACCGGCATTGATTACTTTAATGCTGGTGTTGATCGGGGTAGGTTTCTCGATTGGTAATCATTTGGGTGGCAAGTTTGCAGATCTATCCTTAGATAAAACCCTGATTGGCTTTTTAATCTTGCTCATGCTGATGATGCTGCTCTTTCCGATTCTGGCAAGCACAGCTGTTGGCGCAGGTCTGGCATTAATCATCTGGGGTGCCGCTGCCTTTGCCGTAGTTCCACCTTTACAGATGCGAGTCATGTCTGTAGCTTATGATGCGCCTGGACTGGCTTCTTCGGTAAATATTGGTGCCTTTAACCTCGGGAATGCTTTGGGTGCGATTGCGGGTGCCAGTGTGCTGAATCTGGGACTTAGCTATAGTGCGGTTTCATTTGCTGGTGCTGGGCTCAGTGCTGTTGCTTTGCTTTTAGTTTTAATTAAAATGAAACTGGTTCCACAGCAAGATATGACTACGCAGCAATGCCCTTAAAACTTCTTTCAGAAAAAGTCCGCCTAATGCGGACTTTTTTTATTGGTTATTTAACGTAAAGCTTCGGGTAACACAGGCGTTATCACAGGTTTAGCCAGTTCGGTTTTCATTTTTTGCAGCATCTGATAAGGCTGCTGCTGCACAAACATATTCACAAAGGTTAAAGGAATTGAACCTTCAGGATTGGCATAGCCATAAGTCGATACCTTGACCTTGTTATTGGCCAGTTTCTGGAAAGTCCAGTCTCCCTGATAATCAGTCAAACGTACATAATTCGGATTTAGGGCATACCCAGTCTGAATCGCTTTATTCTTAATGGTGATCTGACCATTTGCATCCTTGATCATTTTACCCTGCACAATCAGATCACGATCTTTTAAAGGGAATGGAAAATCCAGCACCATATACAGGGTAAAATCACCTTTTTTATCATCACGCGACAGTACCTTGATACTGCCCATATAAGGCACCCATTTCACTGCATGATCAACATCCAGAATCAGAGAAACGGCATTCTCAATCGGGACATTGTAGGTGGTTTCGGCTTTATAGAGAAAAACGGGATTCCGCTCATCCTGATAGGTCCAGACTTTAATATTATTTTTATTAATGCTGAGTTTGGCATTCTGCACAGAGGTCGACTGTGCTGTAGCGGCAAAGGCTACAGCACACGCCATTAATATTAATTTCTTCATTCCATTGTCATCTTATTTTAGTTTTAAGTTATTTTTATATAGGATTTTGACGAAAATTTATACTTGAATATCGTTAAAACCAAGTACGTCCTTCATGTCATATTTACGTGCATCACGACCAACGACCCAAGCTGCTGCACGTACGGCACCGGCTGCAAAGTTCATACGGTTGGTAGCTTTATGTGTAATTTCAACGCGTTCGCCTTCCCCAATAAACATTGCAGTATGTTCACCGACGATATCACCGCCACGAATAGTCTGAAAACCAATGCTTTTACGTTCACGTGGACCCGTATGTCCTTCACGGTGATATACCGCATCTTTTTTCAGATCACGACCCAGTGCTCCAGCAATCGCTTCACCCATCATGAGAGCTGTACCTGATGGCGCATCCACTTTATGGCGGTGATGTGCTTCGATCACTTCAATATCGACCGTATCACCAAAGACTTTAGAGGCAAGTTCTAGCAGTTTGATCGAAACGTTCACACCAACCGAATAGTTCGCTGCATAGACCACTGAAGTTTCTTTTGCAGATTCATCCAGATAAGCTTTTTGTTCGTCATTCATACCAGTAGTACCAATCACGATCGCAACACCATTTTCACGGCAGATTTTAAGATGATTCACCGTCGCAGCAGGCGCAGTAAAGTCGATCACTACGTCACAGTCTTTAACTACTTCTTCAAGATGGCCGACAACCTTTACACCCAAGCTCCCTACACCAGCCAGTTCACCGGCATCTGCTCCAATCAATGAGCTTTCAGGGCGCTCAACAGCTGCTGCCAATTGGTAACCGGCTTCTTTCACCGCCTGAATAAGGATGCGTCCCATACGGCCGCCTGCACCTAAAATCCCAATGCGTGGTGTCGCTGACATAATATAGTCCTGATGTTGATTCGAAATTGCTCTTACTATAGCAAAACTCGCTCATAACACTAAGATTGATCGCATAAAAATCAATGAAAAGAATTAAAGAAGGTCATGAGGGATTTTGATATGCAGTCGATATAAACAATAGTTTATGGACGAGTAAAAAGAAAAATAATTCCATTAGAGGAATAATAGATCTCTTTCATAAATCATTTTTTGCTCAGTTCCAAGTTGTAGATTCCAGCGATTAAATTGAATCTCAAACCAAGCCTTTTACCTCTATTTCGATAACGCTCAGCAAGGATTTTGAAGGTTTTCAGGCTGCCAAATACATGCTCTATTCCGATTCTTCTTTTATTGATTTCCTGATTATAGATTTTCAATTCAGGATCCAATTTACAGTGTCTTTTGGCTTTTAATGGCAACAGGCTATTCGGATACAACACATAAATCCCCTGATAGCCTTTATCTGCAAGGATAAAAGCCCCAAAAGGAATCTGGTTTAAATTGCGTTTGAACAACTCGAAATCATGCACTGCACCGCGACTGGTACATAAACTCAGAATTTGCTGAGTTTTGTAGTGAATCATGGCCTGTACTTTAAAGGTATGGGTCTTTTTCTTGCCGCTATAGCTTTTCTTCTGTTTTTTTAGGCCTTTGGATTGGAATTTCCGTGGCATCCACGAT
>NZ_JAALGV010000052.1:0-153 GCF_011174875.1 Acinetobacter sp. GFQ9D191M | reverse complement strand
ATGACGGACAATTCTTGAGGCTGTGGGCTCTGAAACCCCGTAACTCGTCGCAACGTGAAATAAGGTTCGGTATTCCCGCCAATAGCTCAGACAGAGCAGAACCTGATCCTCCAGGCTTAACTTGGGCGGTCTGCCTTTGGCAGAGACATGCTT
>NZ_JAALGV010000051.1:0-16186 GCF_011174875.1 Acinetobacter sp. GFQ9D191M | reverse complement strand
GTCTTATCTGTATCGTGCAGTTGATCAACGTGGTCATACGATTGACTTTTACCTTTCCGCTAGGCGGAACAGTAAATCAGCCTATAGTTTTCTAGGAAAGATATTCAATACGGTGAAAAAATGGCAAATTCCACGGGTCATCAATACAGATAAAGCAGCGACCTATGGCCATGCTTTATCACGATTAAAGCGAGAAGGAAAATGTCCACCAGACCTTGAGCACAGGCAGATTAAGTATAAAAATAATGTCATTGAATGTGATCATGGTAAGTTAAAGCGGATCATCAGGGCCACATTAGGATTCAAATCTATGAAGACGGCTTATGCCACAATTAAAGGTATTGAAGTCATGCGTGCACTACGTAAAGGACAAGCATCGTCATTTTATTATGGTCAGCCTCAGGGTGAAGTGTGTCTAATCAACAGGGTTTTCGGTCTCTAAGTACTTTTTAAAGGGAACATCATCGACTCAAATCTCTATTTGCAACAGTGCCCAGCTCCACCAATTCCATATAAGAAGCCGCTCATTCGAGCGGCTTTTTTGTGCAAAAAACAAAACCTAACCCGCTATTTATCTTTGCTCGAAAAATTCTCCCTCAGCGAGTTAACCCAGCTTGAGAATTTATGTATTGAGTCACCGCCTTTACCAAGCAGTTCCCTTAGCTCTTCTTCGAAGTGCGTTTGCTTTTTCTCCTCCGGTTCGGGCAGCGGCGGCAGTATGTGGGCAAAGTAGGTTTTGTCGAGTAAGCGGTGCAGCATACGCTCGCCAATAAAAGGCTTATTGCTATTGAGCGCTCTGGCACCTTTTATGATGTTACGAATGTCGTATTGTGTCGGGCTTATATCAGGCACCTGTTTGGGAATATTCAGCAGTTTATACACACCAATACGGGCGGTGCGAATAGAGGCTTCCATGGTGAATATTATGTCATTGCGAGTTTCTACAAATTGTCCCACTAAGCCTAAATTCGTGCAGCCTTCAGGAACTACTCTGGGCCTGTCGCCTGCAGCTCTGGGCATAAACTGAGCTGTAATATAAGGCATAAGCGCAATGCGTATTTTGGTGTTGGCTATAACCTCATCTAACTGGTCTTCAATACCCAGATGATGGCAAAGCTCGGTCAGAATTTCTTTACCGGTGCATTCTGGCATGGTTTTGTTTACACGGTTGCCTTGCTTATCCATCAACAGGCCATAAACCCACAACACCAATGTGTCATCTGGCTGGTCGGGGAAGTGGGGTTGGCGATTACAGGTAACACTTAACAGCCAGTTGGAGTCAGTAAAAGTCACTATGCCGCCGGTTACGGTTCGACCGGAGTATGGGTCGTTTACTGATAAGGTTTTCAGTTTATCGACAAGGGGTGAGGGCTTGCAGGTAAGGGTGGCCGACTCCCATATAGACTTGTCTACGTCACCATAAAATTTTTCTGGCTTACCGAAAACGGGAGACTTCTTGGCGAGGTTCTTCCATAAGTTCCAGCCACTTTCGCTACCCGGGTCATGCCTTTCACAGTTAAGCTCCGGGGCATCATCCATACCGGCATAAGCCGTCTGTTCAGTCATTGATCCGGTGAGGGCGAACACTAAATCATTCTTGCCAACTTCAATATATTGCTCTTCACCTTTAACAACGGCCTGAATTCCGGTTACCGTCTTGTTGTCTCCGGTAATGCTCATATCAAGGTCATCTACTCTGGCTTCAAAGGTAAATTTCACTCCTTTTTCACGCAGAAAATTGGTCAGTGGCTTTATAAAGGTGTCGTACTGATTGTATTTAGGGAAAAGCAGAACAGACATGTCACCAAAGCCGTCAATTGAGTCCAGAAAACGATGCAAATAGAGCTTGGTTTCCAACACGCTGTGGCAGTTTTTAAAAGCAAACATAGTACGGAATAAAAACCAGAAGTTGCTTTGTAAAAAGCCTTCACTGAAATATTCCTCAATGCTTATGTCGTCTAACTCTTCCTTGCGTTTCAGCATTAAGCGGATAAGTTCCCATTGCTGAGATTTACTCAGCCCCATGTCTTCTGAGTCAAGGATCTCGCCGGACTTGTTAATTAAACGGGCCTTAGAGTAATTTGGGTCGTTGTCGTTTATCATTCGGTATTCATCGAGAACAGAATACTCTTCGGGAAGTTCAAGGGCGGGAATGTCCTGGAATAGATCCCAGAGGGTGTCGTAGTTCCAGTTCATTTCACGACCACCGCGAATGATGTAACCGTCTTCGAGGTTACCCGCACCATCCATAGAGCCGCCTTCTACACTCATTTCTTCTAAAATAGTGATATTTTCGGCGGGCATATGACCATCGCGAATTAAATAAAATGCCGCGGCAAGCCCCCCGATACCACCACCAATTATCCACGCTTTACGCTTTTCGACTCCTGGAGTTGGTAAGGTTTTATGACGCGAATAGGGCGATATAAAATCCCCCGGTGGCAAAGTGTTAAGCGGTTTATGGCACCAAAAACCGCCTGTTGCGTCAGGCTCATGTTCAAAACCCTCTGGTGCGGTTACCGAGATATCAAATTTCGCAATTGTCTTTTTAGCCATTACGGACTCCTTCCTTTACTGAATAGAAATACTTGCTGTTCTCGCTGATACCCTTAGTGGTATTGCGAACAGCACTTTCAGTTTAGTTGAATCGCCATCTTAGTCAATTAATGGAGGGTGTTCAAAATTCTGAGAAAATGTAGATGAACAATACAGTATCATCCTAGAACGGCTTTGTTGCATAAACATTCAAAAGCTGAGTTTTCCCCAATCCATTCAAATTTAAGTGACAACTTGGGTGTGAGGTCTACCTAATTCCGTAAATCTATTCAGAACTGCCACACGCGCATGAATTTCATTGACCTGACTTTGAAAATGTCTTGCCGTCAGCTTATCTCCTAATAATTTGATGCAATGCATCTTGGTTTCCACCAAACTGCGACGGTGATAACCCGACCATTTTTTCCATAGGGTTCTGCCCAAATGTTTAACTGTTTGAAGTAACTCATTTCGTTCTATTGAACTGATTTTAGAATCTTTCCAGGGCTTGGCATTCTTTCTGGGTGGAATTACTGCATGTGCTTGACGATCTGAAATCACTTGTCTGCAGCACTTCGTGTCGTACGCCCCATCGGTATAGACAGAATCTATTCGCTCATCTGGTGGGATTTGATCAAGTAAATCACTTAGTACTTGTGAATCACTGACATTATTTGTCGTAAGCTGAACGGCACGTATTTGCAGTGTTTCAGCATCTATACCAATATGCAGTTTACGCCATTGCCGACGGTATTCAGGCTGATGTTTCTTACGCTTCCATTCGCCTTCACCTAAAAATTTTAAACCCGTAGAGTCGGCGAGTAGGTGTAACCCATCACGACTTTTCTGATAGCTTATCGCAATATCAATATGCTTTTGTCGTCTACAGAGGGTGGAGTAATCTGGTGCTGTCCAATTCAAGCCACAGAGTTTAATCAGGCTTTGAGCAAAGCCAGTGACCATACGTAAAGAAAGACGGAATAGAGATTTGATCATTAAACAGCATTGAATCGCTGTATCGGAATAAGTTTGATTTCGTCCGTGCTTGCCTTGTGGTTGTGCATACCATTGGGTCTTAGGATCAAACCAGATTGAAATATTTCCTCGCTTGATTAAAGCTTGGTTATACGAGGACCAATTGGTTGTACGGTAGATTTTAGGTGCAGGCTTCTTCATCTGGAAATTATATTGCTGAAGAAGCCTTCAAGAATAGCTTTGTGCAACAAAGCCAAGTTAAACTAAATTTAGTTGCCAATCCCAATAAGCTATTCACTAACTTGTAAATATCGGTATACCGCCTGACGACTAATCCCAAAAGCTTTTCCTAATGCCATTTTTGATGGATACTTCCCTTCCCTCCATGCTTGTCGTAAAGCTTCAGCTTGGTCAGGCTTTAGTTTATGCACCCGACCTTTGTACTTCCCCTGAGCAGAGGCGAGTTTTATTCCTTCCTTTTGCCGCTCTAAAATTATCTCACGTTCGAACTGTGCAAAAGCACCCATCAATTGCAGCATCAAATTATCCATCGGGGTGGATTCGGCCGTAAAAGTAATATTTTCTTTTACAAACTGGATGGCAATCCCTCGTTTGACCAGTTTATCTACTTCAGTGACCAAATCTTTCAGGCTTCGCGCAAAACGATCCATGGAATGTACAATCACCCTGTCCCCTTCCCGGACATAGTTCAACATTTCCTGAAATTTAGGTCGGTCAGTATTTTTACCTGAAGCACGGTCAACAAAAATCCGGTCGACTTCAATTCCCTCAAGTTGACGTCCAGTGTTTTGCTCGACAGAACTTACCCGGATATACCCTACTTTTTGGCCTTTCAATTTTTCACGCCCCAATTGGATAAAAATGAACAATTTCGTAAATTATAAATCTTTAATACTAAAGTTACATGTTATTTATGATTAAAAATCATTTAAATGATACATAATTTCATGAACTTTCAGATTGTAACTTTAGGGTATGCTCTAAATATACATATTTAAATAACGAGTTTTTTCTCACTCATAAGAATTTGCAAGAATATATATACATTTATTGACATTAAGTAATTTAAATAAAATCAATATATGTATTTGCATATATGTGGAAATACGTATATAAATATATCTGAGTTTCTAATAGCAGAGTCAGTCAAAATGTTCTCGACCATAAAGATTTATCACAATCCTGAGTGTGGTACATCAAGGAATACCTTAGCTTTAATTCAAAATGCAGGAATTGAACCAATCGTTATTGAATATCTAATTACCCCACCTTCGAAAGCAGAATTAATTGAACTTATTCGTAGTGCTGGTTTAAGTGTTAGAGAAGCAATTCGTAAAAATGTACCTCCATATTCTGATTTAGAAATTGTTCGGGAAGATTGGTCTGATGAACAGCTTTTAAATTTTATGCTTCAACATCCTATTTTGATTAACCGCCCATTCGTTGTTACGGATTTAGGTACACGTTTGTGTCGTCCTTCTGAAGTTGTTTTGGATATTCTCCCGTTTCCTCAGAAAGGCGCATTTAGCAAAGAAGATGGTGAAAAAATTATTGATGAAAATGGCCTAAGAATTAAATAGCACTTTCTCATCTCTTGAATGGAAAGAATGTGAAGGAGACTTATATGGATCAAGTTAATTTTTTTAAATGCTTATCAGATGAAACACGTCTCAATATAGTGACATTAATTGTTGAAAATAAAGAACTATGTGTATGTGATTTGACTGAAAAACTACAACTCAGTCAACCTAAAATTTCAAGACATTTAGCCCTTTTACGTGCTTCAGGGCTACTTCAAGATCGCAGACAAGGCCAATGGGTTTACTACAGTATCAATCCAAAATTGGCCAACTGGTGTTATGAAATTTTAGATATTTTGAAGACGGTTCAATCTCAATCAAAGCTGGATGATCAACACCCCCTTTCTGTAAATAGTTATTGTGAGTAATTCAATGAAATTTTTATTTTTATGTACTGGAAATAGCTGCCGTAGCATTTTGTCTGAAGTTTTGTTTAATAGCCGAGCACCAGAAGGTTGGAAAGCCTATAGCGCTGGGAGTAAGCCTTCAGGTCAAGTTCACCCGCTAACTTTAGAAACCCTTGAAAACTTAGGGTTATCTACTGAAGGTTTATGGAGTAAAACGATTGATGACTGTGAACAGTACCAACCTGATGTTGTGATCACGGTATGTGACTCTGCTGCTCAAGAAGCCTGTCCACTTTATTTGGGTGGAGCAATCAAGGCACATTGGGGCCTAGCTGATCCTTCACACCTGGAAGTAAATAAAGAAGAAAAAATGAAAGCTTTTATGACCACTGTTGAACATATCAACCGTCGTTTAGATGCTTTATTTGCCCTAGATGTAAATAAACTTTCTCGTCCTGAACTCATTGCTGAAATCAATAAAATTTCGAATGTTGAGTAAGAGATATGTCTGAAAAACGCTTATCCTTTTTAGATCGTAACCTGACGCTATGGATTTTTATTGCCATGGCTCTAGGTATTGCAATCGGAAACTTCTTTCCGCAAGCTTCTGTCGCACTCGATCAATTAAGTATCAACTCTGTGAATATTCCAATTGCAGTTGGTCTTATTCTGATGATGTATCCCCCCCTGGCAAAAGTGAACTATGCGACGTTGCCACAAGTATTTAAAGATAAAAAAACACTAACTTTATCTTTAATACAAAACTGGCTAATTGCCCCAGTACTGATGTTTGCTCTGGCTATTATATTTTTACATAGCTATCCCGAATATATGACTGGTGTCATCCTAATTGGTCTAGCTCGATGTATTGCCATGGTATTGGTTTGGAATGGCCTAGCTTGTGGTGATAATCAATATGTTGCAGCCTTAGTTGCCTTTAACAGTATCTTCCAGATTTTATTCTTCAGTACCTATGCCTGGTTATTCCTGACCTTCCTGCCACCTTATTTCGGTGTTGCTTCACAGGTCATTAATGTTGATTTCTGGACCATCACCCATGCTGTTCTGGTTTATCTTGGTATTCCATTTCTGTTGGGTTTCTTAACGCGTTGGATTCTGGTGAAACAAAAAGGGGTAGAGTGGTATGAAACTCAGTTTATTCCGAAAATCAGCCCGCTGAGTTTAATGGCTTTACTGTTCACGATTCTGGCCATGTTTAGCCTAAAAGGTGGTGATGTCGTGAGTCTTCCACTGGAAGTTTTACGAATCGCGGTTCCTTTAACCATTTACTTCGTTTTGATGTTCTTTATCAGCTTCTTCATGAGTAAATGGATGGGCAATGACTATCCTAAGACCACAGCAATCGCATTTACTGCAGCCGGGAATAATTTTGAATTATCACTGGCAGTCGCAATTGCCACTTTTGGTATCGCTTCACCTGTTGCTTTTACCACGATTATTGGTCCATTGGTCGAAGTTCCGGTGTTGATTGCCTTGGTGAGTGTTTCGCTCTGGCTGAGAAAAAAAGTTTTTAAAGAGGCCTAATTCTATGAATCTCCCAAACGTAGATCTTAATCTTCTTGAGCAACCGACTTTTGAAAAAGTTCAGGCAAAAGAACTTGCTCATCCCCCTCGCATTTTGCTCCTTTACGGCTCGAATCGAGAACGCTCTTACAGTCGCCTTGCCGTTCTTGAAGCCGGTCGAATCCTGGAGCATTTTGGGGCGGAAGTAAAAATCTTTCATCCTAAAGGGCTTCCTTTACCTGAAGATGCGGATACTGAGCATCCAAAAGTAAAAGAGTTGCATGAACTTTTAGCATGGTCAGAAGGCATGGTCTGGTGTTCACCTGAACGCCATGGTTCTATGAGTTCAATTTTTAAATCACAAATAGACTGGATTCCACTGGCAGGGGGTGCAATCCGTGCCACCCAAGGTAAAACTCTTGCCTTGATGCAAGTCAGTGGCGGATCACAGTCATTTAACAGCCTGAACCAGATGCGTATTTTGGGTCGTTGGATGCGGATGATCACCATTCCAAATCAGTCCTCAGTTCCAAAAGCATTCTTGGAATTCGAAGAAGATGGACGAATGAAACCTTCAGCTTTCTATGACCGGATTGTGGATGTGATGGAAGAGTTATTTAAGTTCACCCTACTGACCCGTGGTCAAAGCAAATACCTGACAGATCGTTATTCTGAACGTAAGGAATCGGCTGAAGAATTATCTAAACGTGTGAATCAGCGTAGTTTGTAAACGCTAGGTGATATTAAATGCAAAAGAGACATTCTAAATTAATTATTCTAGGTTCAGGCCCTGCGGGTTATAGCGCAGCTGTATATGCTGCACGTGCCAACTTAAAGCCAACGCTGATTGCCGGTTTACAGCTAGGTGGTCAGTTGACCACAACAACCGAAGTCGACAATTGGCCGGGTGACCCTGAAGGTCTAACTGGTCCTGCACTCATGGAACGTATGCAAGCGCATGCTGAACGCTTTGGTACTGACATTGTCTATGACCATATCAACGAAGTTGATTTAAGCGTTCGTCCATTCGTTCTAAAAGGTGATATGGAAGAGTTCACTTGTGATGCCCTGATTATTGCAACAGGTGCAACGGCTCAGTACTTAGGTCTTGAATCTGAAGCTGCATTTATGGGTCAAGGCGTAAGTGCCTGTGCAACCTGTGATGGTTTCTTCTACAAAAACCAAAAAGTTATGGTTGTCGGTGGTGGTAATACTGCGGTTGAAGAAGCCCTTTATCTATCCAACATTGCTTCACACGTGACTCTAGTTCACCGTCGTGACTCTTTGCGTTCAGAGAAAATTCTTCAAGATCATCTGTTCGAGAAAGAGAAAGAAGGTAAAATCAGCATCACTTGGAATCATCAAGTGGACGAAGTTCTTGGTGACAGAACGTCAGGTGTAACTGCAGTTCGCCTGCAATCTACCCAAGATGGCTCTAAACAAGATGTAGAAGTTACTGGCTTATTTGTTGCCATTGGTCATAAACCGAATAGCGGCATGTTTGAAGGTCAGTTGAACCTTCGTGATGGTTATATTCAGGTTCAAAGCGGTACGGCAGGTAATGCGACTGCTGCATCTGTTCCGGGTGTATTTGCTGCGGGTGATATTGCTGACAGCGTTTACCGTCAAGCGATTACTTCGGCAGGTTCAGGCTGTATGGCTGCACTTGATGCTGAAAAATATCTTGATAATCTGAATTGATGAGTAGGTTGTCATAATTGAAAAAGTGAATAAATGTAAAAACCCAGTCTTCATGATTGGGTTTTTGCACTAAAGAAATCAGATATAAAAAACAAAAGGGGAAAAGGCGTTGAACCAGAAACAGACGGAAACAGATGTCATCATTATAGGTGGTGGACAGGCTGCTTTATCTACTGCTTATTTTTTAAAGCGCAAGAAAATCCCATTCATTATATTGGATGAGCAAAATCAAGCAGGGGGTGCCTGGCTGCATACCTGGGAGTCATTGCGTCTTTTTTCTCCTAATACCTGGAGTTCTCTATCCGGTTGGATGATGCCCATCACTGAACAGACCTATCCAACACGAAATGAGGTGATTCAGTATTTATCGGCTTATGAACAGAGATATCAATTTCCGATTGTTCGTCCAGTACATGTCGATCGTGTGGAATCGAATGGAAAGTATTTAGACGTATATGCTGGAGAAAAGTTTTGGCGAGCCAAGGCCGTGGTTAGTGCAACCGGGACATGGAGCCAGCCGTTTATTCCTGATTATCCGGGACAAGAAAACTTTCAAGGTACACAGTTACATTCAGCCCATTACATGAATGCAGACCCATTTAAAGGTAAGAAAGTCATCGTTGTGGGTGGTGGGAATTCAGGCGCTCAAATACTCGCTGAGGTTTCACAAGTTGCTGAAACCATTTGGGTCACGAAAACTCCACCTCAATTTTTATCCGATGATGTGGACGGTCGTGTACTGTTTTTAAGAGCGACGGAACGCTTAAAAGCACAGCAAGAGGGTAAAGTCATTGATCAGCCTGTTGGGGGGCTTGGTGATATTGTGATGATTGATAGTGTTAAGGAGGCAAGGCAGAGAGGGGTTTTGCATAGTCGTCCACCTTTTAAATCATTTACCACAGACTCTATCATTTGGCCTGATGGCTCAAAAGAGCAAGTCGATGCGGTGATCTGGTGTACAGGGTTTAAAGCTTCTTTGGATCACTTGAGGACTCTGGGGGTGATAGAGCCAGACAACCTGATAGAGGTTAAGGACGGAAGATCGGTCAAGATGCCGAACTTGTGGTTGGTAGGCTATGGGGAATGGACTGGGATGGCTTCAGCTACGATAATTGGAGTTTCTAGAACAGCGAGAACCACAGTGGAGGAAATCGTTGCTTATCTACACGAAATTGATACTAAAAATTATTTAGAAAAATGAGCTATCTATCTCATTAGAGGATTTTAAAATAGACTCTTTTCAATACGTTACCTATATTAGGTAAGCTAAAATAATTCCATTTTCATAATTCTATTTGCTCTATTGAATGATAAATACAAGGCGTTAAATAGATAGAATATCTACTTAACGCCTTAGGTCTTATCTCAATAAAAGTACAGGTTTTATAGAGCTTGATAACAATTTGGTCGTCGTACTACCAATAAAAAACTGGCGTATCTTTGAATGACCATATGCACCAATCACAATCATATCAATAACGTTTTTTTCTTGATAATCCAATATAGATTTCTCAACATCACCGTCAAGCATGCTATCAATTACATCAAAACCATTATTTACAAGTAGCTCTTTTGCCCAAGTGACTTGTGATGTCATATCACTATTTAGCTTACCAACATATACCACATGAGCTGTCAGGGTTTTTAATAAAGGACTATTTGCAATTTTGTCTACACAAATACGTGCAGTAGGACTTCCATCAAAAGCAATTAAAAAAGACTCAGGTGGACTAAAGGGTGCAGATGTTATTAATACGGGTGAACCGTACCGGGTTTGTCGGAGACTTTTTATTTAAGTTAGGCCACCTGACCTAACGGGTTAATCTTATCATTGTACATTGCTTCAAACTCAAAAGGCGATACATTGTCAACGGCATTCTAAAATTGACCCCTTTTACCTTACAAATGGCAAAGTAAAATTGACCCCTGAAATCAGAGAAAGAGCGGTTCAATTATTGATTGAATCCGAAAAAGATTATCCATCGAATTGGGCAGCAGTTTCCGCAATTGCTCCTAAAATTGGCTGTACTCCTGAAACACTACGTGTTTGGTATCAAAAATATTTAGATCAACAAAATCCTGTCAAAGTACAAGATATCTGATCAAGAGAAAATGAAGGGTAATCCCCCCTAAAAATACTAGCTCTTTAAAAGAGGCAGTATTATGCTTTTACAACATGGTATTTAAACTTGAGAAACTGAATTTAAAACAATCTACTGTAACTCTTCCAGACAGATATGAAATTAATCCACCCCTAGCCCCTTAAACACCGCATCTACCGGATCTGCATAGAAGCTGGTCTGGAACTTGGTAAACAGTTCCACAGGAATCGTTGGGATATCTGCCGCACTACTCATTGGCAAAGCAACCTTCTTGGCACCCGCATCAAAAGCAACTTGCAGACATTCGGCAATACTCTCCACCGGTGTCACAGAACCACCCAAGCTCATATCACCCAGTACCACCATCTGACTTTGTATCGATCGTCCTAACAGGCCAGAAGCAAAAGCCACTAAACTTGGCAGAGCAAGATGGCTGAGCGGGCCGGTATTCTGTAATTCCACCACATGTAAGTGGAAGTCATGTTCCAGCACCTTACTGCCCCCCGAGATCCGGGATGCATTGGCCTTGAAGTAGTCAAATGCGATCTTGACCTGCTCCTTGGCACTGCTTGAATTCCATAAGCCTGATGTCGCCAATTTTCCTGAACCTTTGGTCACTTGAAGTTCTAAGCGGTATAACCCTGGCATGCCTTTATTACTGAGCCCGATGGTATATAAGAAACCTGGCTTGGCTGGACCTTCGGGAATCAGTCCGCCACCACCCTGCTCTTTGACTGATACAAAATGTTCTTCGAGCGTCTCATTATCAATGTAGCTGAAATGAACATCATAGAATTCCATACCACCAATTTTCTTCAGCTGTTCTTTGACCCGACGGCGCACCTGCAGTGCATATTCCAGGCATTGCCGTACATCTTCTTTGTTAAATTGACCATGTGGGTAGAGCAGCTTCATCAATCCAGAAACCGTCTTGCGAACGGCAATCACATCGCGCTGATTCAGGTTGTTGCCGAGCTTAAAGTACTTCTCAATGGCATCCGCAAAACTACGCTTACGCATTTCCCGGAAGAATTCAGCCAGATAATCAACGATTAGACCATAACGGTTAGTAAAGAATTCCGGACGCATTTTTGGAATTTCCCAACCCGGGATATAGGCATGAAAGCGATCAAAGAATGCTGAATCGATCATTGCTTCAGGAAAAGGAGCCAATAAGTGGCTAGTCTTCACCAAGGATTCAACACTTTGGTTAATATTACCCACAAAAACCATCGAAGCAGAGGCTTCCATCTGTTCACGACCACGGGCAAAAGATCCTGAGGCCATGTAGTCTTTCATGATCTGTACGCCATCTTTGTCCTTAAAGGAAATACCAGCAACTTCATCAAAAGCTACCACATCCCATAAGCCCACCAGACCAATACGGCGGCTACTCATGTTATAGAACAGGTTGGCGACAGTCGTTTGTCCACCGGAGACTAAAATACTATTCGGTGAACACTCTTTGTAAATATGGCTTTTCCCGGTACCGCGTGGTCCCAGTTCACAAACGTTATAGTTATTTTCAACGAACGGAACCATACGCGCTAATAGGTGCCATTGCACGTCCTCTTTTAACGAAGCCGGTTCCATGCCGATGGAACGGATTAAACTCTCGCGCCACTGATCCGTGCTTAATGCTGCTCTGCCACTGAAGAGTTCATCCATATTCATATTCGGCATTTGAATCGGCTTGAGTAAACTCACCCCAAATGGAGAACTAGTCTGTCCTTCTTCAAAATAATAACTGAGCGTAGCAATGACCCAGATACCACCGACCAGCAGCTTTTCATACTCTTTGACGATGCCTGCCGAGATCTCGGCATCTTTGATGCCCAGATTACTAAATGATGCTTCGTATTTGTCCTTACGCTCATTCAGCTTTACGGTCACCCGATCAATGACCTTATAACTGCCACGCTCACGAACCAGGGATTTCACCTTCTCAGCTTCATCAGGTCGTACATAGTTCTCTGCCAGCACAGTCTTTACGTTACGTAGTCCCTGCTCAATGATCTCTGGATCATCCGAGGCACAGTACATTCCCAGCAGGTATTCAAGTACATAGACCGGGACATTGGCCCCTTCTTTGATCAGTTTAGTTAGATCCTTACGTACCACCCGCCCAGCAAAGTGTTCATTCAGCAGCTGATCCAGTTCTTTATCGTTAGCAGATTCCATGTAGGCTACGCTCTATCGTTAATTCGTTATCAGGAGAAGTCATCGGTAAATGCCAGATCAATGGTGACCTTATAGCGTTGCATTTCGATATTCAGGTCTTTGTCCTTCAGCACTAGGAAGTAATCCTTCTTACGGTCAAAATCAGTACCGGATAATGACAGTCTGACCTGTTTGACCCGATCGGCAACAGAGTCGGTACTGCTATCAAAAGTCAAGGTTTCTTCACTGGAAACTTTAAGATCCCCATCATAAATGGCAATGGATAAAGTCACTGGCATGACCAGCTCACTGACAGCTTCGGTTTGCATCAAATCAAACTTCTGGATGTTATTGACCATCTTCAGCGTGGATTTGGTAGAAATGACCTCAACTTTACGCTTGGTCCGCTGTCCAGCCTTTTCACCACGTAGCTGTTTTACCGTCAGTACCGGCACCACAATTTCCTGAGGCATGATGCCGCCATGCACAAAACGTGAGCCTCCTACAAAATGGAAACGGTTCGCCCCTTTTGGAATCCAGAAATCAGTCGCAGATCGTGTGCCTGCCGTAGCTTGGGTTGAGCCTTTCCAGGCTTCCTTGCTCTCTGGTAAACCATGCCCAATCACATAGCGTTTCTTGCTCTTCAATGCATTGGTCGGTTTTTCAGTCAAGCTTGAACGATCCGCAGATTCCAGTTTACTTTGCTGGAACAAGAAGCCATGGTCGGCTGTGATCAACAGGGTAGAAATATTGAAATGCATCAAGATTTTGCGGCTAAGTTCAGTCAGCTCTTCAATGGCATGTTCCACAGCCATAAAGGTTTCTGATTCTGTAGAGGCATTGTCTCCCCGAGCATCAATGACGTTGTGATAAACGTAAATCAAATCATGGTCTTTAAGTGCTTCACGGCCTTCATCACGCGACCAACCTTTTACCGTTTCAGCGGTAACCGCCAATCCATTATAGGCAGCCAGAATTTTGGATCGTGCTGCAGTCCCTTTGCTGGACTGCCCATCTACTAAAACATCATCACCTGCGGCCTCTTTGTACTCCAAAGTCTGATGCGGCAACAACGAGGCCATGCCAAGTGTGGTGTAACTTGGGACAATGCCCAGCTGTGAAGACAAGGTCGCTTCAGAATAACGCTTTTCATTGATACGATCACGCAGCTCTACCGCAGCTTCATAACGGAAAGCATCACTGATAATTACCACAATACGGCGTTTCGTTGCAGAATTGAGTAAGGGTCTGACGTGGGTATCGTAGAAGTTCTGCTGATTTGGGATATCTGCCATTTTCCAGACATTCAAGCGTTGCTCAGCTTCTACACGCTCTCCCCAGTTTCGTGCTAAGTGGTCAATAAACCAGTAGGAATAGCAATTTTCGATTTCTTCATCGAGTTTTTTCAGGATATCGACATGAGCTCGTTGTGAGGCGGCACTGTAGTGGCGATAGGCTATATCAAAGCGATACAGCTCCTGCTCGTAGGCTTTATACAAGGCTTCGCTGGAGTCGAAATAGAACCCGGAATCAAACTGCTGTCGCAGGCTGAACAGGTCAATGGCTGCCTGCAACGCTGTATAGACGGTACGGTATTTACGGCGGGTTGCATCGTCCTTATGTTTGGAAGCCCAATAGCCATCCAGACGGGTAGAAATAATCGTTCTGAAATGTTCCAGTTCAGCTTTGGTTGCTGCAGGGATCTGGCTGGCCAGATCGACAATGATCTTTTGTTCAATCACTTCAAAAGTCATGACATCGAGCAGCTGCTCCAGATCAAAAGTCCCGACCTTTTCTTGGATCCGCAGTGCATTGGCCACGGTCTGGGAAAGCGTATCGAAGGTTGGGTAGTATTTGGAGCTATCTCTCCAGCGTGACAAGAAGGCTCTAGCCGTCGCACGGGAGCTGACGGATGACATCACCAGTTCTTGAGCCCATAGCGGTATATCGCCCAGGCTTTCACAGAAACCTGTAGTCATCAAACGGATAAAGAACGTACCGAGCTTGAATGGTACTTCCCCATTCAATTCTTCAACCGATGCTGGATAACCAATTTCCGCCTGTAATGCTGTAACTAAAGCAGGTACGAGTTGGAATTTTTCCAGTTCAGCAAAGGAGTCGGGATTGACTTCCAGAACCAGGTTCTGCTGGACCATTTCATCTGCCAGCGCCAGAACGATATGCATGAGTTCGGCACTGTCGGCCTTGACCACAGCCGCAATCATGGCCATATCCAGATCCTGTTCATCTGCATCAGACTGGATGTAGCGTTTCAATGTACTCAGACGCGCTTTGGCTTTGAGGAATTCTTCACGTTTGGCCAGATGTTCTCTTAGACTCTGCTGCTGTAAGCCAAGCTCATTGAAGATAATCGAGAAACGATCGGCATAGAAGCTGCGAGAATATAGCTTGATGTCCAGTAACCAGTCTTTTTCGGTTTCAGGCTCAGGGCTAGGGAAATACAGCAAGTATTTACCCTGCTGATCTTGCAGTTCCAGTTTGAGCTTGATCGCCAGGCTCGACTCTTCTGCCATATTCAGAATCTGGACATCATTTAGCTCTAGGGCTTTGATTTCTTCAGTAAATGACTGTTCTGCATCGTACCAGAAGACAATCCGGTGATTTTCAGTGTAGAAAGCCTGTTCTAATCCTTGTTTAATTTGATCTAAGTTCATGACTTACTATCACCCACAATATCTTTAATTTCTTTAACTTGGCCAATCATTTCTTTTAAGTTTTGAATCGAAGATACTCCATCTTTTTGCTGATCAACTTTTTGTTTGCTGGGCGGCATATAGATGGTTTGCACAGAATCCATAATTAATTTGTCTTGATTAGTAGTCTCTTTTAATTGTTCTGCATAAGAATTAACTGTAAGTGCAACTGCGGACTTAAATGCATACTCTTCCTGAAAGTTACGCTCTTTGGTGTATTGAGAAATCGTAAAGAAAAACAATCCCAATACGGGTAAGGTTTTTATTGAATTTATTAAAAGCAACTGCCAGCTAATCGACGCAGGATCAGTTCCCCAGAATAGATAAACGATCCAAAAAGCGGATACTAGTGCTATAGTAGGAATACTCCATTTCCAAAATTTAATTGAATCTGCTCTGTACACGACAAAAATAGATAACTCATTGAAATAATGTCATAATAATTGTTTTCTAACGACGAA
Organism: Acinetobacter sp. GFQ9D191M; assembly: GCF_011174875.1. Classification (NCBI taxonomy): domain Bacteria; kingdom Pseudomonadati; phylum Pseudomonadota; class Gammaproteobacteria; order Moraxellales; family Moraxellaceae; genus Acinetobacter; species Acinetobacter sp. GFQ9D191M. Next base: position 66 of record NZ_JAALGV010000051.1, on the reverse strand, counting down.
TACTATGACACATCTCAATGAGTTATATCTTATCTTAAACAAATATCTAAAATGGAACAAGTCACA
>NZ_JAALGV010000050.1:8666-14033 GCF_011174875.1 Acinetobacter sp. GFQ9D191M | reverse complement strand
ACTTTCGCAAGAGGTCTAATAACAGCAAGTTTTTAAAAAAACCATCTGTTTCATTATTAATAGGCCCTTATATGAAAAACTTTATCACTACAGCATTATTGCTTTCTTCTGGCGTATTTATAGCAGGACAGACGAATGCTTCTACTAAAGCTGCGGATGCAACTTTTAAAGTTAAAATTGAAGTCGTATCAACATGTGCGATCAGTGCTACAGATATCGATTTCGGTGAAGTAAATAGTGGTATGGCAGCAACAGATAAAACTGGTACTTTAAATGTAACCTGTACTAGTCAAACACCATACAAAGTTGGTTTATCTGGTAGTGGTAAATTGACCAATACGGCTGACCCTACGTCTAGCATTGCTTATAAATTATTTCAAGAATCTAGTGATACAGCGTGGGACAACAAAGATAATCTATATTCTGCAACTGGCTCAGGTGATGTACAGAATATTCCTGTAGTTGCTAAATTATTTGGCTCTACAAATGTACGCGCTGGTAACTATGCAGATACCGTCACAGCCACAGTAACTTATTAATTTTTATTATCGTAAAGAGTCCACATGAAAAAGCCAGCCAAATTCTCTCATGTATTCCACATTTGTGGTGCAGGAATCTTGGCAGCTAGTATTTTTATAACACAGGCGCATGCTGCCAGTTTGCAAGTTGCGCCTATTTTATTAGAATTTTCACCGCAAGAAAAAGTCAAAGAACTTTGGTTGACCAATACAGGTAATGAGAGTATTCGTGCACAAGTACGAGTGAACGCTTGGACACAAAGCAATCAACAAGATATTTTAACAAACTCCAAAGATCTAATTGCTAGTCCTATGGTCATTAGCATTCCTGCCGGACAACGGCAATTGGTTCGATTGATCCGCAATACTCAAATAGCAAGTACGACTGAACAAGCTTATCGCCTCATCGTGGATGAATTACCTAACTCCCAGACTAATGTACAAAGTGGTCTACAATTGTTACTCAAATATTCCATTCCTGTTTTTTTAAAAGTATCGGACATTAATGATACAGATCAAGGCATAACATCCCTGCAAGGTATGAGCTTTAAATATAATAAGCAAACACTAACAATCAACAATCAGTCTGGTCATTATAAGCGCTTTAGTCAGTTTGCCTACATGGATGCGCAAGGCAAAAAAATACCAATTCAAATGGGATTGATGGGTTATGTACTTAGTGGGAAAAGCATGCAATGGAAAATTCCAAATAATATAAATGTTACGCGTGGTGGAAAGTTTATAGCTGTAGTTAATATGGATCTTCGTGAACAAACTCTACCATTATCTCCCTAATGCAAAATAAGCTTTAGGGATAGGGAGTTTCTGATCATTGAATGTTCGAGCAAGCAATTTTATACTTGCAGGAATGATGCTGGTCACAGCACCGACAACATTTGCAGAACAATACTTATCCAATAATATAGACAGTGCGATTCAACAGGAATTGTATTTGGATGTAGAAGTAAATCAGTCTGCACAGATTCAAATTGGTCATTTTTTACAACAAGATCAGCAACTCTATATTGATGTAGCTTCCTTAAAAAATTTCGCCATTACTGCCGAGATAGAACCAATCATAATTGATCAGGTATCCTATATCGCACTTGATCAGATTGAAGGGCTAAGCTATAAATATGACGACCTCAATCAAAAAATCTCAATCCAAGTACCTATTACACTGTTAAGCAGTCAACATCAATATGGCTATCAGCATCTGCCTGCTGCAAAAGTTAATCCATTGCATGAAAAAACAGGTGTCTTACTCAATTACACTGCTTTTGCTCAGCAGTATGAGAATATATTTTCTTTAAATGGTTGGAATGAATTTCGTGTTTTTGGGCTATTTGGTGGGGTATTCAGCCTTTCTGGTAACTACCAATATCAAGATAATGCCTTTATAAATCATCATATACTGGATACATATTGGGAAAAAGATATCCCAGAAAAATTGCTTAGACTACGTTTAGGTGATGCACAAAGTAATGCACTATCATGGACACGCTCTACTCGATTGAGTGGTCTTAGCTTATCGAAAAATTTCGCTTTACAACCCTATACCGTGACGACTCCCTTAATGAGTTTTAAAGGCCAGGTAGCATTACCGTCACAAGTGGATCTAATAATTAATGGTATTAAGCAGTTTTCAGAAAATATAGTACCTGGGCAATTTGATATTCAATCAGTACCGAGTATTACAGGTGCAGGCAATGCACAAATGGTCATTACAGATATTAATGGCCAACAGCAAGTACTGAGTATTCCCTTATATGGTACAAATAACCTACTCGCACAAGGCTTAAATGACTGGTCTTTTAATGTAGGTTATCCAAAGTTAAATTATGGCTTATCTTCATTTGATTATGCACAAGATCCTGCATTTAGTGGGAGCTATCGTTATGGAATATTAAATAAACTTACTCTGGAAACACATACTGAATTGACCGATCAATTGCAACAGGTAGGATTAGGCACACTCTATCAATTAGGCAAACGTGCAGGACAGCTTAATCTCTCTTATGCTTATAGTCGTACACCTGAGCAACATGGACAATTATTAGGCCTAGGTTATAGCTGGAACTCTCCATTAATAAGTTTAAATTATAATGGACTACGACAGTTTGGTGAGTTTAATGACATTGCCAGCTTGAATGATGCGGCATTTGCCAGTAAATCAGACCAATTTTATATAGGTTTTAATACTAAAATTGGTCAGTTGGGAAGTAGCTATATCCAGCAAAAATACACAGAGCAAGAGAGTAAGTTTGTATTGCTGAACTGGTCTTATATCTTGCCGCAACGTATGAACCTAAATTTAGGTTATACGCATGATTTAATTAATAAGAAAGATAGTTATTATCTATCACTTAATATCCCTTGGGCGCAACGTAACTCAGCCACAGCATCAATACAGCGTAGTCATGATAACAAACAGTTTGGTGTGAATATAATGCATACGCTAAATCAAGATCAGGGAGGGATGGGATGGCAAGCCATGGCCAATCGTACAGATCAATACTCACAGTTTCAGGGGCAGATCGACTATCTCGGTCGCTATGGGTTAGCACAATTAAATGTGCAACATACAGCATCAGACCAACAAAATAATACCAGTGCATTTGCCTCAGTCAACGGAGGGTTAGTTATTCTAAAAGACGTGATACTACCCACGCGTTTGAGTAACGGTTCATTTGCTATTGTCTCAACAGATAATATTGCTAGCGTACCGGTGCGTATGGAGAATCGTTTGATTGGTAAAACTAATCAGAAAGGATATTTGCTATTGGATCGTCTAAATCCATATCAGCATAATAGTGTAGCAGTTGATACCCTGAACCTACCCATAAATTTAAAAATAGAAACAACACAGCAAGATGTTGTACCTCGTCAGGCAAGTGGTGTATTCGTTCGTTTTCCAATGTATCAAGTGAAATCCGTTCAATTACAGGCAGTCGATGATCAGGGAGAGAATCTAGCAGTGGGTAAATCTGTTTGGGATATTCAACCATCAATACAGCAGCCTCCTAAAACCATTGTAGCTCATGATGGTATTGTATATTTAGATGATGTGAAAAATAATAAATTATATATTGGCGATGAGCTTAAGCAATGCCAAGTGAATCTTCCTGAAGTTTCCACTCTTGAAGGTTTTAGCGATTTAGGAAGGGTGGTATGTCAATAACTCATCAATTTAACCGAATCAAATCTTATGGCCTCATCAAGCGTTTAGCTTGTATGAGCTTATTGTTTTTAGCTTATAGCATATGCTCTTCATCTGCTTATGCAGAGAGTTGCTGGGTAAGTGGAGGTAATTTAAGCCTAGGCACAGCGAACATTCAAGGCTCGATGACAGCTTCTACGGATATTACCGTAACATGTAATTCAAACTGGAGTCAGCCCGTGACATATAAGATATGTATGGTAGTTGATAGTATAGATCCAGCGGCTAAAGATCCTCGCACAATGATTAACTATGATAACTATCCTGCTTCCTTATTAAATTATAACTTATATTATGATGTCGCACGAACACGCAAGATACCAAACTCAGACGCTAAAAATACAGCTCAGTGCCAATCTGTTCAAGTAGGTGCTAATACAGGAAGTCCGAGTACATTAGTCAAAATGTATGGTCAAGTTCTTGCAGGACAAAATGTACCTGCCGGCTCCTATAAAACCAATAGTACTTCCATAAAGCTATACTATGCTTATCGCTATGGCTTAGAAGTACCTTCAGATTTAGAAACTCTAGCTAGTCAAAATAGCTCAACTAACAATATAGTCGTCAATTCTAACTATGAAAATAGCTGTTTGATTTTATCTGCATCAGATATAGATTTTGGTTCAGTGGAGCTATTGAATAATACTTTATATCGTTCAGGGACTATTCAATTAGCATGTCCAATGGGTACCAATATGAAGGTAAGTTTAAATAATGGTCTAAATCCATTGGGCTCACAAAGACGTATGAAAAATTCTTTAGGAAGTTATATTCAATACGGTTTATATCAGGATCCAAGTCACTCGAACATTTGGCAGGCGGATACTTCATATTCTGTAACCCACCAGACTATCCCTGTTTATGCGATGGTCCCATCGCAAAGCATTAGCAGTATAGGGAAATATTCCGATACCATTACTGTGACTTTAACTTATTAGAAAACTCTATATTTAATAGGTAATCGTAGCAGTAACTGTATCTATATATTGACCGGCAGGAACGTTAGTATCAGGCACTTTCCCCCAAATGGTAATATTTTGAGTTTGTCCTGTACCGTGTTGTGAAAAACGATTTTCAGAGCTGTTTCCCCATTCTTTGCTCATAGATGCATCTTGATAAAGTCGATATGAAAGCTTCAAGGAAGCATCCTGAGTATTCTTTAGTGTACCATCACTATTTAGTGAAATATTGTAAGGCGTACCATTAGTACATGAAACATTTAGACTACCCGTTGCCTGGATATTTTGGGTATTACGAGAAATCGTACCAAAATCTATATTAGAAGTAGAACCTGTGCCGATATCACAAATTTCATTGACTTTTATTTTGACCTGAAACTGTGTGGACTGCCGGTCACTCATGGTATAAGCAGAGACTGAAACTACAGCTAGAATTACAAATGAATATTTAAAAATTTTCATTGAATGTGCCTATATCCAATATAGATAATTATATTAATCTGAATTGTAGAGAGTAAAAAGCTAACTATTTAAAGTAATAGTCTGGATTACGCACTAAATTTCATGATTCTAATCATATTATTCGATTTTACTCAACTATGCTGCCATCTAGTAAACAATTCAAAAATAAAAGGGCAAACAGGCTAGATTAGAGGTGGATCAGGAAATT
>NZ_JAALGV010000050.1:0-8438 GCF_011174875.1 Acinetobacter sp. GFQ9D191M | reverse complement strand
CAACCACAAAAGTTAATCGACGACTCACTTCAGATTTCAGTATCTAAGCAAGCTAAGCTGCTGAAAGTCTCCCGTGGTTGTTATTACTATCGCCCAAAACCTGTGAGTGCATCAGATCTGAAGCTGATGCGATGTATTGATGAATTACATATGCAATACCCTTTTGCAGGTAGCCGTATGATGCGTGATTTGTTGAATCGTCAAGGACATCATATAGGACGACGTCATACACGTACTTTAATGAAGAAAATGGGTATTCAGGCGTTATATTGCAAACCAAATTTAAGCCAGGCTAATCAAGCTCACCGTAAATATCCATATCTGCTCAAAGGATTGGCTATTCAGCGCAGTAATCAAGTGTGGTCTACGGATATAACGTATATCCCTATGGCAAAAGGCTTTGTTTATTTATGTGCTGTGATTGATTGGCATAGCCGCAAGGTACTTGCGCATAGGGTATCGATTAGTATGGAGGTGGATTTTTGTATTTCGGCTTTAAATGAAGCGATTGAAAAATATGGTCGACCTGAAATATTTAATACAGACCAAGGCAGCCAGTTTACCAGTGATGCATTTATTGATGTATTGAAATCAAATGGCATTCAAATCAGTATGGATGGTAAAGGTCGATGGGTAGATAATGTGATGGTTGAACGATTATGGCGGAGCGTTAAATATGAAGAGGTGTATCTCAAAGCTTATAGCAGTGTCACAGATGCGAAAAAGCAATTAAGTGCATATTTTGAGTTTTATAATTTGAAACGACCTCATTCGAGTCTGGACAAAATGACTCCAGATGAGTTTTACTATGACCAGCTACCACAACAAAATAAGGTAGCTTAACTAGAGCAGAGTATCACTTATAAATAAGCTTTTAGTTGTTCAAACATGTGGGACCACCTCTTTTACACCTCACTATGTGCATATCAACTCACTCATCAAAATAAGCCAACAATTCAAATTAAGGAATCATCGGCTTAAGCAGGATTCGAGTTAAATAAGCTTTCAAAATAGCTTGATACACTAAAGCTATTTTAAGCAGGCAATGAATATGAAAGAAAACGCTAAAGAAAAATAAAAAAAACAGCGTATGATTTACTCAATGGAATTTTAGATGATGCAGACAAGATGATCCGTAATGATTGGTCACGTGCCGAAATACAAGAAATTTATGACTTGCCTTTAATGGATTTACTGTTTCAGGCACAGCAAATTCATCGCCAAAACTTTGAACCGAATACTGTTCAGGTCAGTACTCTGCTTTCAATTAAAACGGGCCGTTGTCCGGAAGATTGTAAATACTGTTCGCAATCTGCACATTACGATACTGATCTGGAAATTGAAAAACGCGTAGAAGTACAAAAGGCGATTGCTGAAGCCAAACAGGCCAAAGCTTCCGGTTCGACCCGTTTCTGCATGGGCGCAGCATGGCGTAATCCGCATGAACGCGATATGCCGTATGTGCTGGAACTGGTGCAGGAAGTCAAGAAACTGGGCATGGAAACCTGTATGACCCTAGGAATGCTGAATGCCTCACAAGCGGAACGTCTGAAAGATGCAGGGCTAGATTATTATAACCACAACCTTGATACCTCACGTGAATATTATGCCAATGTCATCAGTACACGTAGCTTTGATGACCGCTTAAATACGCTTGATCATGTGCGTAATGCCGGAATTAATGTCTGTAGTGGCGGTATTGTCGGCTTGGGCGAAGGCGTACAAGACCGAGTCGGTTTGTTATTTGAACTAGCGACTATGCCGATTCACCCGGGTTCGGTGCCCATAAATATGCTGGTTCCTATTGAAGGCACACCACTGGCCGATGTTGAAAAACTGGATGTGATTGACTGGATTCGTACTATTGCGGTAGCACGGATTATTATGCCGAAGAGTTATATCCGCTTGTCGGCAGGTCGTGAATCTCTCTCTGACTCTGATCAGGCACTGGCATTTATGGCTGGAGCTAACTCATTATTTTCAGGTGATAAATTGCTTACTGCCCCGAACAGTGGTGAAGGTAAAGACAAAGCCTTGTTTGCTAAATTAGGCTTAAAAGCTGAAGCTGCCAAGAAAACAGCTAAAGAATTGGCTGTAGATGCGATGCAACCTGCTTAATTAATCGTGTAACAAACAGGGATCATTTCAACTTGAATTGGTCCCTTTTTTATTGGAACAGACAAAATGAAGATACTGATGATTACGGGTTGGGGGCTAGGAACAGCGGTCTTAACCCCGTTTGTAGAACAGTTGCGGCAGCAGCATCAAGTTAAAGTATGGGATATTTTCGATCCTAACGTAGAAAGTCTTTTGGCCGAAAAAGTCAGGCAGGCGAGTTCGTTTGATGTCTTGATGGGGTGGTCTTTGGGTGGACAGTTGGCACTTTTGCTGGCTAATGAAATCCAGCAACAACTGAAAATTGCCAAGCCAGTGATTTGCTGTATGTCAAATCCCTGTTTCGTGGCCAACGAAGCATGGCCACAGGCAATGCCAGTTGAACAATATACACAATTTAAATCCTCCATACTGGCTGATCCAAAACGCGGGATGCAGCGCTTCTGTACCTTGGTCACTTTAGCTGGCGCAGCAGCGCGTGAACGTACAAAATTATTGCACCAACAGTTAAATAGTATTGATTTAAACTATCAGGTTAAGCATCTTTATCTATTGCAGCAATTAAATCTAGTGGATATCTTAAAAAATCATTCAGTCAAGATGCTATTTATATTTTCTGAGAATGATATGTTGGTTCCTTACAAAGTTAGTCAAGAATCTGTGTTTTTAACAACCCAAAATCTGAATTTGGTAAAAATACAGGGCACGCACGATGCCATCCTTTTTGATACCAATTTACTCGTTGAGCCAATTTTAAAATTTTTAGCCGATCTGGCTTAAGCAAAAAGAGATTGGTAGTTCTTGACGTTTTATTTTCAGATTTAACGCGCTAAGATCAGTTTTAGTTTTAATAATTGGGGTAAATTCTGTGCAGGACGCTTTTGATCAACAGCATATTTGGCATCCTTATACCTCCATGACACAACCGTTGCCATGTTACAAAGTTAAAGCTGCACATGGTGCAGTCATTGAACTTGAAGATGGTACCGAGCTGATTGATGGCATGTCGTCCTGGTGGTGCACAATTCACGGTTATAATCATTCTGAACTCAATCAGGCCGTAACAAAACAATTAGAGTCGATGTCACATATCATGTTTGGTGGTTTGACTCATCAGCCTGCGATTGATGTATCTAAACTGCTACTCGAGATCACGGCGCCTGAACTGGATAAAATTTTCTTTGCCGATTCCGGCTCGGTCGCGGTTGAGGTGGCGTTGAAAATGGCTGTGCAATATTGGAATGCACGTCAGCAACCACAAAAAACTAACTTTGTTACCACACGCTCTGGCTATCATGGCGACACCTGGAATGCCATGTCGGTTTGTGATCCTGTAACTGGTATGCATCAAATTTTTGGTTCGAGTTTGCCGAACCGTTTATTTGTTCCGGCACCTCAAAGCCGTTTTGATGGGGCATGGCAACCCGAAGATATACAGCCACTTGAGCGCCTGCTGGTACAGCAGCATCAACAGATTGCTGCCATGATCATTGAGCCGATTGTGCAAGGTGCAGGCGGGATGCGTTTCTATCATCCAGAATATTTAAAGCAAGCTAAGTTGTTGTGTGAAAAGTACGATGTACTGCTGATTTTAGATGAAATTGCCACCGGTTTTGGCCGCACTGGAAAACTATTTGCTTATGAGCACGCTCAGGTCACACCAGACATTATGTGTATCGGTAAGGCATTGACTGGTGGTTATATGACCTTGTCAGCGACCTTAACCACTCGCCATGTAGCACAGACGATTTCAAGTGGTGAAGCGGGTGTGTTCATGCATGGCCCAACTTTTATGGCTAATCCGTTGGCCTGTGCGGTCGCATTAAAAAGTACCCAGTTGTTACTGGCTCAAGACTGGCAGACGCGTATTCAACAGATTGAAAGTACACTAGAACAGTATTTACTGGATTTAAAATCCTTGGCACAAGTCAAAGATGTGCGTGTTCTCGGCGCAATTGGCGTGGTTGAGCTACATCAAACTATTGATTTGGCGCGTTTTCAGGCTGAATGTGTATGCCGTGGCGTCTGGATTCGTCCTTTTGGCCGTCTGGTCTATGTCATGCCGCCATATGTAATTTCAACACAGCAACTTGAAACTTTATTAAAGCATATGCGGGAGATGATTCAGCAGATAGAGGCAGTAGCATGAACCATCTTGAGCATTTCCAGCAGCAGCTAGATGACTTGAAACAGCAAGGGCAATATCGCCAGTTTAAGTCCAATATTTCTAGCCAGCCACGATTGCAACTCAATGGCCAAGAGATGCTGAATCTGGCATCCAATGACTATTTAGGTCTGGCATCCAACTTAACGCTACGTGAAGAATTTTTTGACCTCACGCCGATGTCTGAGCGATATATGAGTTCAAGCTCTTCACGTTTACTGACAGGAAACTTTCCCAATTTTGAACAACTTGAAGCACAGATGTCACAGGCTTTTGGACGTTCAGTACTGCTGTTTAATAGTGGTTATCACATGAATATCGGGATTCTTCCTGCGCTCAGTAATGCTAAAACCATGATCATTGCTGACAAACTGGTACATGCCAGTATTATCGACGGGATTCGTTTATCTAAAGCTGGCTATGTGCGTTACCGCCATAATGACCTGCAGCATTTGACTCAGTTTTTAGAAAAATATCAGTCAGATGAATCTATCCAGCGCATCATTGTGGTAACTGAATCAATTTTCAGTATGGATGGGGATGAAACAGATTTAGCTGCTTTGGTGGCATTAAAACAGCAGTTTGCAAAAGTCATGCTTTATGTCGATGAGGCACATGCAATTGGTGTGCGCGGTGAACGTGGATTGGGCTGCGCAGAACAGTATCAAGTATTGGATCAAATTGATTTCCTAGTCGGTACCTTTGGCAAGGCTTTGGCTTCAGTTGGTGGTTATCTGGTCTGTGCGCCAGTGATTCGTGACTATCTGATCAATAGCATGCGACCTTTAATTTTTAGTACCGCCCAGCCGCCACTATGTATGGCCTGGACTAGATTTATTTTTCAAAAGGTAGAGCAGCTTCAGGCAGAACGAGTACATTTGGCAGCATTGGCTGTACGCTGTCAGCAGGGCATTCAAGACTTGGGATATCACTGTCCGTCAACCTCGCAAATTGTGCCGGTACTGATTGGTGAGGCAAAACGCACCATTCAGGCGACTGAAATTATGCAACAGCAGGGGTTTTATGTGCTGCCAGTACGTCCGCCAACGGTTCCTGCCAACACCTCCAGACTCAGAATTTCCCTGAACCAGAACATTTCTGCGGATGAGCTGGACGCATGTCTGCAGGTGCTGAGGAATTTACCGCGATGAACAGCAAACAGATTGCCCAGCGTTTTGCTCAGGCAAATCTCAGTTATGAACAGCATGCGCTGGTACAAAGTACCGTAGCTGCAGAGTTGATGCATTTCATGCAGCAGCATGTGGCACAACCACATTTGCAACGGGTATTGGAAATTGGCTGCGGTTCAGGATTGTTTACCCGGCTTTTTATGCAGCATTATAGCTTTGATCATTTATTTTTAAATGACCTATATGTCGAAGTGAAGCAGCACTTCCCGGAAGCTAATCGGCTTTTGTGGGAGATTGGTAATATTGAAACCTTGCCACTGCCTCAGTCTCTGGACATGGTGTTGTCTTGTTCTGCATTGCAATGGATCTCGGATTTAAAAGCATTATTGCTCAACATTGCGGAGGTCTTAAATCCCTCTGGGCATCTGTGTTTTGCCAGTTATACTGAGAATAATTTAAAGGAAATTAAGGCACTGACCGGACAGGGCTTGGATTATCTGCCTTTAGCGAAGGTCTGTGAACTGCTCCAATCCTTAGGCTTTGATATTCTGCTGCAGATAGAAAAACAGATGACCTTATATTTTGAGCATCCGAAACAGGTGTTACAGCATATCAAAGCCACTGGTGTGCAGGCGACGGCACAGGGGTTTCGGTGGACAAAATCGTCATTACAGGATTTTTATACCGGCTATCAACAATTCCAAGATCCTAAAAGCAAACAGTATGTACTTACTTATCATCCGATTTATGTCATTGCACGGAAGACAGCATGAGCGCACAGATTTATTTTGTCAGCGGCATTGATACCGCAATTGGTAAAACCTTTACTACTGGTTTCTTGGCCAAAATTTGGAATGAGCAGGGTATTCGTACTATAACCCAAAAGCTGATCCAGACCGGAAATGTCGATATATCAGAAGATATCGAACAGCATCGTGCAATTATGGGTTGTGGACTGTTACCGGAAGACCAGCAAAAACTGACCATGCCGGAAATTTTTACGTATCCGGCTTCACCGCATCTTGCTGCGCGTCTAGATGGGAGAGCCATTAATTTTGAACAGATTCAGCAGGCCACCGAACAGCTGGCTGCGGGCTATGACTGTATTTTGCTGGAAGGTGCAGGTGGTCTAATGGTGCCCTTAACCGAAGAGTTCCTAACTATTGATTATATTCAGACACATAATTATCCGGTGATTCTGGTCACTTCAGGGCGTTTGGGTAGTATTAATCATACCTTGCTGAGTCTTGAGTTGTTAAAACTCCGCGGGATTCGATTACATGCCATTGCTTTTAATCATGCAGATAACTCCAAAGATCCCTTGATCGCTGAAGATACCATTGCTTACTTAAAACAGTATTTGCAGCGTGATTTTGCTGATACGACATGGGTTGATATTCCAGCTTTAAATTTAGCCCCGTCTATCCATGAGTAAATGATCAGCTTACAGAGGGGCTGATATGAATGCTTAAATTGTACTAGCTCAAACCTGATCTGACAGTTACCCATTTTTTATTGTGCCTGTCAGGTTAAATTTGAGCTAAATTTTTCTCAGCCCAAATCCGTTTTCCATCAAGTAAAGTTTCAAGTGGTGTACGACCACAGCACATTTTTCCTTGATGAGTCCGTTCAGTATTATAGAATTTCAGCCAATCGTCTAGATCAACCTGTAATTCTTCCAATGAGCTATAAAGCTTCTTCCTGAATGAACCGTACCGGGTTTGTCGGAGACCAACTTTCCTGAGATGAGAAGCATTGCTTCGCACGACGTAGCGAAGCGTAGTGTTCCGATGAAAAAAGTAAAATATACCCCTGAAATCAGAGATAGAGCGGTTCAATTATTGATTGACTACCAAGACGGTATCTCAGGTGAGTGACTTTACGTATATTCAAACAAATTCAGGCTGGGTCTATACCGCCTTTATTATTGATGTGTTCTCACGAGCAATTGTTGGATGGAAAGTATCAACACGTATGAATACAGATATGGTGCTCGATGCACTGGAGCAAGCATTGCACGATTGAGGTATGCCAAGGAATGTGATTCATCATTCCCATAGAGGTGTTCAATACCTTTCCATTCGCTATACCAATCGTTTAGGAGCAGAAAATTTACGAGCATCAATCGGTACAACGGGGACTCATACGATAATGCTTTGGCTGAAACAGTGAATGGCTTATACAAAACAGAGATGATTGAATATTTAAAAGCAGATTGGCAAAGTTTAGCAGATGTACAACTTGCGACATTAAATTGGGTAGATTGGTTTAATAAAAAGCATGTACACAGTGCACTAGGTTATGTATCGCCTTTTGAGTTTGAAGCAATGTACTATGATAAGATTAACCCGTTAGGTCAGGTGGCCTAACTTAAATAAAAAAATCTCCGATAAATCCGGTAAGGTTCAAAATGCGATTTATGGCTTTTTTATGTAAAAAAAAGTAATATCTGTTTTATTGTTAAATTATAACAATTAGTATAAATACACCTATGATTTACAGATGAAAAAGGTAGTTAAATGAAATATTTTCTAAGTTTAACTTTGTTAGTTTTAGCAATGACTGGGTGTACTTCGAGTCCAAAGACTGAAACTTTACAAGATAAGGCTACAAGCAATACTTCAGCTGATACGCAGGTCCTTAAATTTTCTGGTCCAAATGGTTTATTAATTTTTCTGAAATCATCGGATAACTTTGAAACTGCTTTAATGACTGATAACTCAGGCATGGTATATAGTTTAAAGCAAACAGTTGCTGGTAGTGGTATTCGTTTAGCTAATAATAATGGAGTTTCAATTCACTTTAAACGTGGTGAAGGGGTTGTTGAATTTGTAAAAGACCAGCCAATCAGCATTACTGAAGTAAAATAATAAGGTTTAAACTTTAAGAGAACCCCACACCATAATCTACATACCGAAAGTTGGACACTATTCCTTGAAATGTGGTCAAACATGATCAAGGACTAATTCGCACTCTGTTAATGGGTGAATTCAAACATGAGGTGCGACTTTTGCATGTAGTTTTTTTAG
>NZ_JAALGV010000005.1:0-12278 GCF_011174875.1 Acinetobacter sp. GFQ9D191M | reverse complement strand
AGCGGCTTCTTATATGGAATTGGTGGAGCTGGGCACTGTTGCAAATTGAGATTTGTGTCGATGTTGTTCCCTTTAAAAATTTCTTTTAGACCGAATTCCCTGTTGATTAGACTCACTTCACCCTGAGGCTGACCATAATAAAATGACGATGCTTGTCCTTTACGTAGTGCACGCATGACTTCAATACCTTTAATTGTGGCATAAGCCGTCTTCATAGATTTGAATCCTAATGTGGCCCTGATGATCCGCTTTAGCTTGCCATGATCACATTCAATCACGTTATTTTTATACTTAATCTGCCTGTGCTCAAGGTCTGGTGGACATTTACCTTCCCGTTTTAACCGTGATAAAGCACGTCCATATGTGGGTGCTTTATCCGTGTTGATCACTTGTGGAATTTGCCACTTCTTCACATTATTTAAAATTTTTCCAAGAAAACAATAAGCTGAATGGGTATTTCGTCTAGCAGAAAGATAGAAATCAAGAGTATGGCCACGTTGGTCAACTGCACGGTATAGATATGCCCATTTGCCATTCACTTTTACGTAAGTTTCATCCAGATGCCATAAATGTCGATCTGTAGGATTACGCCAATACCAACGTAAACGTTTTTCCATTTCTGGAGCATAACGCTGAACCCAGCGATAAATTGTGGTGTGATCAACATTCACTCCACGTTCGGCCAGCATTTCCTGAAGTTCACGATAGCTGATGCCATATTTACAATACCAACGAACAGCCCAAAGAATGATTTCACCTTGAAAGTGCCGACCGTGGAAGGGATTCATCTGCTGTATCTCGAAATAAATAAGATATTTAGCTTATCATGTCAGCCTATTTGCAACAGTGCCGTTCTATGCACTGGATTTTTCTATCTGGGGCTTACAGTTCAAATTTCGAATAAGAGATTTTATGTTAAATAGGTTCGATTAAGCAGATCGTCTTCTAATTTTGAACATTGCTCATCATCAATGACTCCGGTAATACTTTGTAGCCACAACCCATCTGCTGCTAAACGAAGTAACTCTAAATCAGGATGACTATCCGTTTCTGCATGTTGAGATAATCTATTTTTTAGCCATTCCATCCAAATTTTATTAAAGGTAGGCTCTGTGATCATAGTCATTGATAACGCTGACCAAGCAGAAACCACCCCATCTATTTGATGGATAAAAGAACTATGAATATAAGCTCGTGTGAATTTACCATATTCTGTTGGATCGCGTTTAATCAAGTATTCAACTGTTTGATCTAAATCAAGAATTATTTGATTGAACATTTCTTCTATCAAATTTTTTTTATTCGGGAAATGGTGAAATACCCCCCCTTTTGTTATACCTACTGCTGTAGCAATATTTTGAATAGAAACACCAGAAATACCCTTTTGAGAAACAAGAATAGTTGCCTGTTCAAGGATGCGCTTTCGAATAACCTCTGGTTGCTTCTTTTGTTGCCGAATTTCTTTCACTTAATGACCTGCTGATTGCGAAAATAAATTAATAATTATTACGCCAGATACGATAAAACCAATTCCAATTAAAGCAGGATTATCTAGTGTCTGTTTAAAAACAAAGTAGCCAACTACAGCAGTTAGAACAATCCCAACACCAGCCCATATAGCGTATGCGATACCTAAAGGGATTGTTTTAATAACTTGTGATAATAAATAAAATGCCGTGCTAAAAAAAATAAAGACCATCACGCTTGGAAAAAGTTTTGTAAACCCTTCCGATTTAACTAAAAAACTACTTCCAATCACTTCGGAAACTATTGCAAATCCAAGTAATACATAAGCGAGTAACACACTGTTCATAAGTAATCATACCTAAAATACCAATCGGAAGGTATGTTAAATTTTCAAAAAAAAATTATCAATAATTATTTTAGATTTTCTAAAATTAACATAATACACCTTATACGAAATGCGTTATAATTATCCTTATAATTCAACGCTGTAGTTCCTAGTTGATAGCCCGAGTTTCCATGACCGGGCTTTTTTTATGATTTTTCACGTTCCACGCCTATTATTTAAGCAATGTTTCACGATTTTGATTAGCTCAATTGAATAATCAGGATGACTGGTCTTTTTCTTTTTGGCGTTTATCCAGCTCTTTTTTCAGCTCCTTTTTATCCTGGTACGATGCGATCAGCATGATCGGGATCAACAGCGGGGCCACAATAATGCCTAGGGCAATGTCTTTCAGTTTCGGCATGATCTTTCTCCCTTAGTCATTATCAAAAACAGCATTCAGTACACGGCCAAATAAGCCACGTTTTTTCTTTGTCTCATAATGCGTATTTGGTACGTGTTTTGGTGTTTCATTAGGGCGTGTCACCAATGTCTCATGGGATGTTTTAATTTCACTATCTCTATTATTATCAATAGTTTCACTTATTCCACTATTGTTGTCGCATGGTGCATCATTGGAATGTGTCACTGGTGTATCATGAGACATTTTTTCTTCAGACTCTTTATGCCCTAATAGCAATTGAAAGCGGTCTATTTGATCTAAATAGCGTTTCTCACGATCTTTGTATGACTCAATTTCCTTTTTCATAAAATCAACAAGCTGACGTAAATCAGCATCATCTTTAGACTGATCCACTTCTTGTTTTTGTTCATGCTTTTTGATCGGCTCTCCAAAGCATCGGATGACTTCTGCAATATCAAAAAGACCATCAGCGCTTCGAGATATACGCCCTTCTTTTATGGCCCTATATAGCGTAGAACGACTGACGTTAAAGCGGTTAGATACTTCACTTAGTGATAATTTAGCCATTTACTAAATCCTTTTATTTAATGGCATATATCCCACTTTTTTTAGGTATGGATATAGTTCTTTGATTTTTTCAGGATCGTGAAGCATCTCAGCAATACGAATAGCAAATTGTGGATAGCTTTCAGTTCCCTGGGAATACCGACCCATTTCCGGTAGCTCTGAAAGTTTATTGGCAAACATGTGGCGTTGTGCATCGGTCATTTGGGTAAAGAGATCTACCGTGTTTGGATCTCTTTCTGAAGGTATCGAATCAATTTTTTTATGCTTAAAAGTGAATGATAAGCCTGAGATAGATCTTCCTGTTTTGTACTGTTCGTATTTTACATGTATATCAGTCAGCTCATTGATTTGCTTTATGGCTGGTTCTAAAACACGACTTTTAAAATTAACCATTTTTTGATATTCATTCATCTCAAGTCCTAATTTTTCTCTGAACTCAGATAAAGAAATAACAGGTGTTTTTCCTACGTCTCTCCAAGCAATTAGAAACTCATATAGACGAATAGCATATTTGCTAGTTAGTTGCGCAACCTGTTTAAGTTGATAGCTCGTAAAGTGCTTTTCCAATCTTGTAATAAGAGGAACAACATCTGGTGCAAAGGTAACTTCTAATGTAGCAAGGTCATCAACATATGCAATTCGGCTAACCCAGCGGGATTTGACTACAATTTCTTTGTTTGTATCTTTATGAATTTCCTTAAAAGAGAACTTTCTTTCAAAAAGATTATTAACTGCATTTTTTAGAGCGTTATACGCAGCTTCTTTGGTGACATCAAAGCGAGAAGCATAATCAGAAGCATGGATTTCTAATTTACTGTCGGATGAGATCCCTTGGCCTGTTTCTCTTGCTCTTATTATTGATAAAAGGATAAGCCGTTGCTCGGTTACTTCGAGATTATAACTGGCATTAATTAAGGCATTATCTTTTACTACTAAGTCATTTTTCATAAGACTGCATAGGTTATAAGTGTTATTAAGACTACATTAGCATTCGATGTAATCAAATGCAAAGAAATTGTAGTCTTATGACAAAGAAATTGTAGTCTTATGACAAAGAAATTGTAGTCTTATGACAAAGAAATTGTAGTCTTATCCACCTTGAAAGCCTTGCAAACAAAGGTTTTCAGAGAGTCTAAAAGCATTAAAAACTTTAAAAATAATTAAAAGCCCAGGAAAGGAAAAATTGCCCTTGGTTTTCGCTGCGCTCAAACTCTATTGAATCTCGCTTTCGCTCGATTCGTTGGGGCAATTTTTTGGCTCATTGGGTTGTGACTTTAAAAAAAAGCAAAAGCAGCTCGGAATTCGCTTCGCTCATGAGCTTTTTACTCGCTTCGCTCGACATAAAGCCATCGTAATCAGTTCGCACCCATTCGGGATGCTCTGATTCTGAGTTCTTGATACACAGGGGAGCCTGTAATCAGGGAAAAACAGGTGAAAAAATTTAGATCCCTGTAGTTCGCTCGTAGACACTCGCTAAATGCTCTCATTTGCGATTTAAGAGTTTTTTCTTAACTCAACTATAAATCTACTGTGGTTTAGCAAAACATCGCTAAAAACACCGTTTTTTTGCGTTTAAATAGGGGGTATCAAGGTGAGTAATCATTATCGTTGTCATTGTTTGGCTTTTTAGGCTCATTTTTTTGCTGTTTTTCCAATTCTTGGCGTTTTAAAAATGCCAAATGTTCTCGTTCGCGTCTATCTTGTTCATAGCGTTGTTCTCTTTGCTCTCGTTCTTTACGTAATTGCTCTCTAAATTCACTTTCTCTGCGATCATTTTCAATTTTTCGTTGGCGATCCACTTCCGCTTGGCGTACTTGCTGCATTCTTTCTTGTTCAATTTTGAGATCATCTGCCCGTTTTTCGACAAGGATAGGTTTCATATCATCATTAAAATCATGCAGGGTATCGAAAGAGTGAACGTACTCTCGTTTTAGCTTTTGCCAGAAAGTGGGTTTTATCGTTGGTCGTTCAATCCCATTATTTTGCAGTATCTCTGAGCATTGGCCTAAGCGTTTGACGACATTCTCAATATCGTATTCTTTAGCAAGTTGTTCGACCTCTGTTGCGTATTCTCTCCAGTTCTCATTTTTTGCCTGTTCTACTGATTTTTCAGTCGCATAAAAATCGGGTTTTTTTATATCTCTGTAAGTATGATGATAAGAGTCATAAAACAAATTATTGCTATGTAGGTAAAAATCGCTTTTGTTTTCTGCTAACCATCGTTTTGTCTTGGTGAGATTTGATTCAATCTGCTTTTGATTATCAGCAGCATTGCTTTGAATGGTGTAAAACTGATTGGCAAATTCTGCATAAATATCTTGGCACCGGATGAAGTCATCATATGCGTTGTCGATCTGTTGAACCTGTTGTTCTTGCAGGCGTTCTTCTTCTAGGTTGAGATTTACTAATTCTGCTAAAAGCTCTTTTTCTTCTGCTTCGGTTAACTGAAGTTCGTTTTCCAGCTGGGTAATCTGATCTTCTAATCGACTTGGAACAATAATTTCTTGATCAAGGCCCTTGATGATCTGTTGGTATTCTCGTGTAGCATCTAAATTTTTGGCTTTGATTGCATCATTTTCAAGTGCAATTCTTGGTAGCACAATTTCAGTGTTACGTTCTTCAAGCGGTCTTTTTTGTTCCTCGTCATATTGTCTGCGAAGTGCTGTAGCTTCATGCCCTTCATGATGAGTGGGTTCAAGAAAGTCTAAGCCCTGATCCTTGTAACTCCGGTGGTCGATGCGTTCGTCTAGTCCGGCATTTTCCAATACTGTGTTTACAACATTGGCAAAAGTTGCTCGGCTGTCCTTCAGGATCTCGGGACCATGGTCGTTGAAGATTCTTTGTTTCTTTCCTAATTCGCCTTTTTCATTGATGAGTCTGGTAGTGAACATCATGTGTACGTGATAGTTTTTATTATTGGTTTCATCGTTATGTTCATGTGGTGCATGGATGCAGGCATCGACAATAACATTGTGCTTGTTCACAAAGTCTCGGCAAAAGTCATCAACGATTTTTATGCGTTCTGCATCTGTTAATTCATGTGGTAAAGCACAGATATATTCTTTGGCGAGTCGTGCATTGGCTTTCATTGAGCCATTGGCATTGAATTCTTTTTTTTCTACTGTATTCCAAAGTGTTTGACGGTCTAAAAGTTTTGTATTGGTATGTTCTGGTGCATAAATATTTTTGTATTCAAGTCCCTTTTTTTTAGTGTAGTCCTGAGTCTTTCCAAAAGTCAGATCCTCTAATTTTTCACAGGCACGATAAGCAGCACAAGCAACGGCTGAACGTCCGTCACTTCGTGAGATGTTGCTTTCATTCAAATGAAAAATTGCCACTTTAAAAACCTAAATTTCTGCATACCGTGGTTTTGATTTTTGCAACTTTGAAAAAGTTGCTGACCATGCTAAAGCGAGGTCATGGGGTACAGGGGTTTCCCCTGTCGCAACGTCCACTTTTGAATGAAATGATAAAAGTGGGTAAGTGCGCCCTTCGTTTCACTCCGGGAAAACTTCGCTTCGCTACGTTTGATATTGCTCGCTTTGTTTTTTGACTCTATGATGATGTTTGATTATTGATCATCACGGTTTAATACTATGTCAGATATTCAAGAAAAGAAAGATGCAGTTTTAAAGAAACTCACCAAAGCACAGCAGAAAAAATTATCCCTGCAAGAGCAAATTGAGTATTTAAAAAAAGAACAAGAGCAGATCTTAGAACAGGCAAAACAGAAACAGAATGAGCTTAAACTCAAACAGCAAAAACTTTTAAGCGAAGCAAAAGCCCAAGAACGGAAAAATGAAACTAGACGGAAAATTTTGCTTGGCGCTTGGGTTTTGAATAAATTTAAGAATGATGAATCTTTTAAACATCAATGGGCTGATTTTGAGCAGTTTTTAAGTGCGGAAAGTAAGACAGAAGAAAATAGACAGAAAGATAAAGAGCTTTTTAATGATCTTTTTAAGGGATAAGTTCTAAATTTCATATAAGAGATTTTATGTTAAATAGCTATTGAAGCATTTGGGTTAGGTCGAGCCAGAGATACTATTTTCATTAAAATAAACATATACTTAATTTTTTGTTATTTATAATTTTTTATGAAACGACTGAGCTTAAAACAGAAAGTTAGAAATATGCGTATACAGGAAATACGTATGATTCAACGAATCAAAAAAAATAAAAAAAATAAAAAAAATTGTAGAACTGGTGAGGAGCAACTTAGAACAATAATTACTTTACCAATGCCTCCATTTATCACAATATTTTTGAACAAAAATAGAACTAAGTTATTGAAATTAACAAATAAATTAAGAGATTATTATTTTAGAAAAAATATATGTATGAAATTAGACTTTTCTAAAACAAAAAAAATGTTTACGGAAGGAACTCTATATTTATTAGCAGAATTAGAAACTTTGAAAATTACAAATCCTGATATTAAATTTAGCCTAATTCCATCAAAAGAAGTTATTGTTAATCAGGTTCTTAAACAAACAGGAATATTAGAACTACTAGGAGTATCTCTTAATTTTGAAGACATGGAATTTGATGAAACAGTCAAGTATTGGAAATACTCGTCTGGACATAAGGTTGAGATGGATTCTGCTGAAGATATGTTAGATGATTTTGATGATCTTCTATCTGAAAGTAGTAGTACTAGTATATTTAACAGTATCACTGAAGCCGTAACTAATTGTCATCACCATGCATATTTGGAAAAGAGATTCATCAATGATCCTATGAAAGCAAAGAAATGGTGGATATTCTCCCAAGAGAAAGACAACAAGCTGTCTATTTGTGTGTGTGATTTAGGTATAGGCATTCCTAAATCTCTACTGAGAAACTCAGAGAATGTTGCTGAAGATTGGTTTTCAAGTCTTAAAAATTTCTTGAAATCGCATAAAGAAAAATATGATAGAGATAGTGCATCGATTAAAGCGGCTATTGAAATTGGCAATACAAGAACAAATCTTGTTAATAGAGGCAAAGGCTTAAATCAAATTATTAATCAAATAAGTACACTTTGTGATCACAAAGCATCTATTGCTATTCTAAGCAATAAAGGATCTTATATTATTAATAGAGGTATGATTGAAGATCGGCCTTTAACAGGTATAGTAGATGGGTTCTCGTTACCATATAAACAATCAATAGATGGAACCGTAATCCTATGGGAAATCCCTATTGATAAGCAGATCTCCGACAACGCTTCAGGAGCATCTCATGAGTAAAAGTGTTATGAAAATCAATGTAGCAAGACAATTCTCAAAAAACCCTGCGGGGCGCTATGTTTCTGATGGTAAAAATTCAGGAGAGGTTTTTTTAAAAAATCTGTTAATTCCTGCTATCACTACCCATGATGAGGTTGAAATTGATTTTGATGGAGTTAGAGGATATGGATCTTCTTTCTTAGAAGAAGCTTTTGGTGGATTAATTCGTTTAACAGGTATGAGTGTTAATGAGTTTAAAGCTAAAGTAAAAATTCTCAGTAGAGATCCCTACCTGTTACCTGAAATTAATAGTTATGTTCAAGATGCTGATAGAGCTTTTGCTAAGTGATAGCTGATATTTTTAAAACATATTTTCTGCCATTACTACCATCCTTATTAACCATATTAGGATGGTATATAGTTTATAAAAGAGATAACACATCTAAAGCTAATACCATTCACAATAAAAGAATTGAGGCAGCACAGAAAACTATTGATGAGATAGCAGCATCAGCAAAGACTTATTATTCTTACTCAGGTAGCGATGAAGAAGCTAAAAAGTTAGAACCTATTCTTACAACAAGTTTACAGAAACTTGGTGTTTATATCTCTTTGGTTAGTGACCAACTAAAAGATGATGGTCAAAAACTAGATTTAGAAATTAATTTTATTGAATTTAGAAAGATAATTTCTGGTGGTAATTTTGGAACTTTATCTAGGCAAAAGATAGGAGCTGACAATCAACTTTACAATGATATCAACATGATTAGTAACGACTTATTTTTAAGTTTAGAAAAAAATCTAAAAATCTAAAAATAAATTTCATGCTTATCGTAGAGCATTAGTCTATTTGTCATCGACAGCTAAAGAAGAGTTAAAATCATATTTATTTTTAACTCTTTTTATATAAACTTCAGATACATACCCTTCAAGGTCTATATTATTTATATTCACAGAAACTTTAACCCATCTATTCGTAACTTCTTTATATACTTTCAAAGGTGTATTTCTAGGAATAACAATAATGGATTCACTTTGAAAACTTGGAGCCTCTCTTAAATGAATGCGTGAAATAGTTATACCTTTTGATTCAATATTATTCACATAGTAAATATAAGCTTCTTTAAAGTCGGAAGTTGTTTCTAAGTTATTTATATGAAACGTAAAAATAATAAATATAAATTGTAGAAAGAAATTTAAAAACCTACTTTTCTCTTCTTCGGTTTCAAAAGATTGAAGTTGCTCCGAAACATTAATTTCATCACGAATACTTTCTTCAAAAAAAGTAAAATTCTCTGTGTTAGCAATTTTCTGGTTGTTAATGTAGTTTTTTTGAAAATTTTGACTGTTTACAATCTCTACTACTAACTTTTGGAAATTTTGTAGATTTTTTTGAACTACTGGATCATTTAAGTATTTGTTAAGTGCTATAGAGGCATTTTGGATACCTATTAATGTTTGTTGTACTTCAGGCTTTTTAAAAAAAGCAATAAGTCCTGTTTGAGCATTTATTAGAGTTTGATTAATTATTTGAATGTTTTTTTGCCATTCAGGGTTATTAGTCAGTTTTTGAATTTCACTCAGTGGAATAGACAATTTTATGCTTCCTAAACTTAAAGACAATTATCAATGTTTTCTAAAATTAACATAATACACGTTATACGAATCTAAAAATGGGAGCCTTAAGCTCCCATTTTTTAAGTAATTTTTTAAATAAGACTTGGATGAGCATCTAAAATTCGAATCAATGTAGCTGCTGGTCCAGTTGGATAGCGTCGTCCCTGTTCCCAATTTTGCAGGGTACGAGGACTAATATGCAGACGTGCAGCAAACTCATTTTGGCTCAAGCCTGTTTTTTCACGTACTTCTTTAATATCTGGTAGTTCGAGTTCTGTAACTCGACTTGCTTTAACTTCTTTACGTTTGATAGCTCCAGCTTCTTTGATTGAAGCAACCAAGTCATCAAATAAGTTGTTATCCATGAAATTGCTCCTTCACGAGTTGGCGCAGAATGGCTGTTTCCTTATCTGTTAAATTATCTTTCACTGATTTTGGATAAGCCACTAAGAAAAATATCTGATCATCCTCGGTGACCCAATAATAAATCACCCGAATGCCACCACTTTTTCCTTTGTTACCTTGAGCACAACGTACTTTGCGAATACCACCGCCATTCTTGATTAGATCACCTCTATCAGGCTGTACCAAAAGATCTTCCTGAAGTTGACGATATTCCTCATCAGATACAAGGTCTTTAATTTGCTTGGTAAAGATGCTGGTTTCAATAAATAACATGGACTCTTTGTACGTCAATGGCGTACTTGTATTTTAGCAGTTTCCATAACAAAAAACGAGAGTTGTCCGCTCTCATTCCGAATAATGCCCATCATGCTAAATAAAAGGATATTCAGAAAAATATAGATGTAAAATTATGGCCAAGAAAAGTTATTTGAGTTGTTATATGAGCGTTACTGTTACTCAGCAAAAAGATATTGATAAGGTTTTGAAGAAATACCCTGATTGCTGTTCAATCTGTAAAGATCATTTTGATGATGAAGATTTGACATATACAGTTTTTGGATATGACAAAAATCAACGTATGCAAATCGTTTCAGGTTGTTGTATTGATGAGATATCAGACGTAGTGCTTCTAGGCTTATGTGGTTGTGACATACAGAATTTAATGAAAGAGCATCCTCTAGTAGGTTAATTCTTTAAGGTGAGCTTGAAGACTTTCTAAAATTAACATAATGGGCGTTATTCGGTTATTTATTGCTGATCTAAAATTTGTAAAAGAGAGTCTGGCTTAATTTAGACAGCTCTTTACTATATTTATTGAAGGTTTTTTATGAAGCACTTAGGATTTGTAGGAAAAAGTACTGAATATTTAGGGTATAGCCTAACGGAACAAAATAAAGTCTTAAAAAGCAACTCAAAAACCGTATTTATAGACTTAATATTTAATTTCGGTACAATATGTATTTAATTATCTAAACTCTAACGGTACAGAATGCCTAATCAGGTCGGATATATTCGAGTCAGTTCAACTGAACAAAATACTGAACGTCAATTAGATGGAATCAGCCTGGATAAGACCTTTACTGAAAAGGCAAGCGGTGGTAGCCGTGAACGTCCTCAGTTAAATGCAATGCTCGACTATCTGCGTGAAGGTGATACGGTGCATGTTCATAGTATTGATCGTCTGGCACGTAATACAAATGATCTGAACGAAATTGTGAATAGTCTGAATGATCGTGGTATAACCATTATTTTTCATAAAGAGAATTTGACCTTCAGTCATGATGTAGCACAATCGGCAATAAATAAACTCATGTTTCAGATGCTTGCTGCATTTGCAGAGTTTGAACGCTCCATGATCCGTGAGCGTCAAAAGGAAGGAATTGCAAAAGCCAAAGCGAAGGGCTTATATAAGGGAAGAAAGCGGAAGGTTGACTATGTTGAAATACGAAAAGCAATGGCTGAAGAAAATTCAACATTTAGAGGTGTTGCAGAAAAGTTTAAAGTAGGGATAGCAACAGTACAAAGAGCTTTAAAAGAAGAAACTAATAATCAATAAGGTTGATTAATGAAGACGCTTAGATATTCAAATTTAGAAAAGATCATGACCATTTATACTGAAATTTCTACTTATATTACATTTCATAATGCGACTGGTTTAACAGATATAAATAAATCAATGGAAGATTTTTGAACCGTACCGGGTTTGTCGGAGACCAAGCTTTCTGAGAGAATGTCCCGATGAAAAAAGTAAAATATACCCCTGAAATCAGAGAAAGAGCGGTTCAATTATTGATTGAATCCGAGAAAGATTATCCATCGAATTGGGCTGCGATCACCGCTATTGCTCCCTGAGCAGTATACTGCGCAAGGGTTGTACTCCTGAAACACTACGTGTTTGGTATCAAAAATATTTAGATAAACAAAATCCAGTTAAAGTACAGCAGCTTTCAGACCAAGAACGTATCAAACAACTCGAACGCGAAAATAAAGAACTGCAACGCGCCAATGAAATTCTACGTAAAGCAGCCGCTTTTTTCGCCCAGGCGGAGCTCGACCGCCCACACAAATAATGGTGGATTTTATCCATAATAATAAAGAGCTGTACGGAGTCGAGGCGATTTGTAGAATTTTACCGATCGCACCTTCAACCTATTACCGGACTCTATATCTCTTTGAAAAACCAGAACATCGAGCAAAGCGAGATTTACATGACTTTCATCATGCTGCGGAGATTAAACGAATTTGGAAGGAAAGTTCAGGTCGGTAT
>NZ_JAALGV010000049.1:0-536 GCF_011174875.1 Acinetobacter sp. GFQ9D191M | reverse complement strand
GCCTGAATGAGTTTGAATATAGGTAAAGTCAGCAACCCACAAGTGATTAGGCTGATCAGCTCTAAAATTACGTTTCACTAAATCATCTGCTCTTTTTTGATCATCTCGGCTACGGGTGGTTTGTTTATTCTTACCACGCCAAACACCTTGTATACCTAGCTTCTGCATCAATCGAGCAACTGTACAACGTGCAATAACATAACCTTCACGTTTCAATTGTTGCCAGACCTTACGCACACCATATCGACCTGAACTTTCCTTCCAAATTCGTTGAATTTGTTCAGCATGATGCTCATCATGTAGATCTCGTTTCGCTCGATGTTCTGGATTGTCAGCGAGATCTAAAGTTCGGTAATAGGTTGAAGCTGCGATCGGTAAAATCCTACAAATCGCATCAACACCATATAAGTCTTTATTGTTATGGATGAAATCCACCATTATTTGTGTGGGCGGTCGAGCTCCGCCTGGGCGAAAAAAGCGGCTGCTTTACGTAGAATTTCATTGGCACGCTTTACTTCTTTAATTTCACGTTCCAT
>NZ_JAALGV010000048.1:0-557 GCF_011174875.1 Acinetobacter sp. GFQ9D191M | reverse complement strand
GTTTGAATATACGTAAAGTCAGCAACCTGAGAAACACTGTTTCGTAAGGTGATTAGGCTGATCAGCTCTAAAATTCCGTTTCACCAAGTCAGGTGCTCGTTTTTGGTCATCTCGGCTACGGGTGGTTTGTTTATTCTTACCACGCTAAACACCTTGTGGACCTGGCTTTTTCATTAATCGAGCAACAGTACAGCGTGCAATAATATAGCCTTCACGTTTCAGTTTTTGCCAGACCTTACGCACACCATACTGACCTGAACTTTCCTTCCAAATTCGTTTAATCTCCTCAGCATGATGCAAGTGATGTAAATCTCGCTTTGCTCGATGTTCCCTTGCAAAGCGATGCTTTTCATCAACGAGACCTAGAATCCGGTAATAGGGTGAAGCTGCGATCGGTAAAATCCTACAAATCGCATCAACACCATATCGATCTTTATTGTTATGGATGAAATCCACCATTATTTGTGTGGGCGGTCGAGCTCCGCCTGGGCGAAAAAAGCGGCTGCTTTACGTAGAATTTCATTGGCACGCTTTAATTCTTTAATTTCACGTTCCAT
>NZ_JAALGV010000047.1:0-2673 GCF_011174875.1 Acinetobacter sp. GFQ9D191M | reverse complement strand
GCTGACTTGGAATTTCCCATCTGATTACTCCACGCTTACGAATATGAATTGCTACATTTTATCCGATTATCTTTTGCTTCGCAATGCGGCATGGGCGCACTCAGCGTTCCAGCCCCCTCTGCCGCCCTAAATGCTTGCTCCAATGCATCGAGCACCATATCTGTATTCATCCGTGTCGATACTTTCCATCCAACAATTGCTCGTGAGAACACATCAATAATAAATGCAGTATAAACCCAGCCTGAATTTGTTTGAATATACGTAAAGTCACTCACCCACAGTTGGTCAGGATGATCAGCAGTAAAATTACGTTTTACCAAGTCATCCGCTCGTTTTTGATCATCTCGGCTACGGGTGGTTTGTTTGTTCTTACCACGCCAAACACCTTTTATACCTAGCTTTTGCATTAATCGAGCAACAGTACAGCGCGCAATAATATAGCCTTCACGTTTCAGTTTTTGCCAGACTTTACGTACACCATACCGACCTGAACTTTCCTTCCAAATTCGTTTAATCTCCTCAGCATGATGCAAGTCATGTAAATCTCGCTTTGCTCGATGTTCTGGATTTTCACAGAGATCTAGAGTCCGGTAATAGGTTGAAGGTGCGATCGGTAAAATTCTACAAATCGCCTCGACTCCGTACAGCTCTTTATTATTATGGATAAAATCCACCATTATTTGTGTGGGCGGTCGAGCTCCGCCTGGGCGAAAAAAGCGGCTGCTTTACGTAGAATTTCATTGGCGCGTTGCAGGGGTCGTTTGCGGGAAGGGGCGGAATCCTACGCTAAGGCTTTGGCCAGCGATATTCTCCGGTGAGATTGATGTGTTCCCAGGGGATAGGAGAAGTCGCTTGATATCTAGTATGACGTCTGTCGCACCTGCTTGATCGCGGCCGCGATAGCTAGATCGCGTTGCTCCTCTTCTCCATCCGCGTTCCAAGCTGCGGAAAGGCACCCATAAGCGTACGCCTGGTCGAGCAGGCGACGCGGATCGACGTCCAGCGCACGAGAGAATGCGTCCACCATCTGTGCAATGCGTCTAGGATCGAGACAAAGGTCGTCTCTGTCAGCCGGATCGTAGAACATATTGGCGGCGCCAAAGCCCACTTCACCGACCAGACCGACGGGATCTATCACCAGCCAGCCGCGACTGGAGAACATGATGTTTTCATGATGCAGATCGCCATGTAGCCCACGCAGTTCCGAGGCATTGCTCATCATTTGATCGGCTATAATCGCCGCGTGGACGTAGTCAGTTTGACAACCTGCGTTTTGATCATCGCGCGCCCGCTGAAACAAAGCTGCAAAGCGATCCCGGATCGGGAGAAGGGCAGAAGGCAGGGGTTCCTCAGATGCGGCATACAGCTTCGCCATTAGTTCCGCTGCAATTTCGGTCGCCTGGTAGTCGCCGTGCTCGGCAACGATGTGAGAGAGCATTCGCTCCCCGGCATATTCGAGCAACATCAGATTGTTCTCACGACCGAGCAACCGGACTGCTCCCCTCCCATTGCGCCATACCAGATAGTCGGCCCCGCGCAGTTCATCAGCAATGTCTTCTATAGGTTTCAATCCCTTGACGATTGCAGGAGTCCCGTCTGGCAATGAAACTTTCCAAACGAGGCTGGAAAAGGTGTCCGCAATGAGAACAGGTTGCGAAACGTGCCAATGAGCAGGAAAAACAGGCGGCATGAACATCAACCCCAAGTCAGAGGGTCCAATCGCAGATAGAAGGCAAGGCGTTCGCGGTCGGGGGCTTCGATCCCCAATACATTGAATAGGACAGCGAAGGCGCGCTCTGCTTCATCTGGCGCTGCCCAGTTCTCTTCGGCGTTAGCAATCATGAGTGCCAAATCGGCATAGCGATCTGCTGTTCCGAGCCGCCCAAGGTCGATCAGACCCGTGCATTGAAGAGTTTTAGGGTCCACCATGAAGTTCGGCATGCAGGGATCACCATGGCAAACAACCATATCGGTGCGCTCTTGGTCGAGCCGCACCGGTAGCTCTCGTTCGACACGAGCCAAAAGATCGAGCTGCGGCGTACTCTTGTCCTCGTCCGGTAAGAAGTCGGGATTGACGGCATTGCGGGACACCACATCAACGGCGCGTCCGAACATTCGCGACAGCCTGCGCTCAAACGGACATTGATCAACCGATAGGCTGTGAACAGCGCCAAGTTGCTGCCCCATTGACGGCCACGCTTTGAGCAAATCCGCTCCAGACAGATCAGCCGCCGGTACTCCCGGAATTGCCGTTATCACCAAGCATGCACCCTCCTGTTCCTCCTGCCAGTTGATGACCTCGGGGCAAGCCACACCTCGACCTTTGAGCCAAATGAGGCGGTCACGCTCTCCAGCGAGCTCACCGCGGCGGGAAGCAGGTGCGATTTTCGCGAAGGCATGCCCGTCACCACGTCGAAAAACAAAATCACCAGATTCTCCACCTCTGACAGGCAACCAGTCAGAATGCGATTCACCAAAAAAAATATTATAGGACTTACGCACTATTATTTCTCTGTACACGACAAAAATAGATAACTCATTGAAATAATGTCACAATAATTGTTTTCTAACGACGAATACTATGACACATCTCAATGAGTTATATCTTATCTTAAACAAATCTCTAAAATGGAACAAGTCACATTTAAAGTGCTTTGCGCTCATCATGCTTGT